>JAFAYW010000224.1 GCA_019240125.1 Alphaproteobacteria bacterium | reverse complement strand
ATGGCGGCGCCTTCTGGGACCGCATGGGCAATATCGCGGTGTGGAACTCGGTGATGGACGAGGACCGCTACCTGACGCGGCGGTGGAACGAGTTCATCACCTCGTGACCAGCCTCGCCGACACGATCCGGTCACTGCCGCGGCTGGGTGGCATTCGCCGCCCGGCACAACGGCTGCCCGCCTGGAGCGTCTCGTGGCTCCAGGTGGGGCCGCTCGCCTTTGTGCTGATCGTGTTGTTTGCATTGCCGACATTGCTGTTCTTTGTCGTCAGCTTTTTCGATTACGACCGCGCCGGCCTCTACCCGGCCTTTATGCTCGACAATTACCACGACCTGCTGACCACCCCGACGACGATCCGTGTCTATGTCGGCTCGCTGACCTTCGCGGTGACGGTGTGGGCCATAACCCTGGTGGTCGGGTTCAGCATTGCGCATTTCCTGATCTTCCATGTGCGCAGCGCGGCGATCCGCACGGTGCTGTTTCTGCTCTGCGCGATCCCGTTCTGGACATCCGGCATCATTCGCACGATCGCCTGGATCCCGTTTCTCGGTCGCAACGGCGCGTTCAACCAGATCGTGATGGGGATGGGGCTCACCTCGCACCCGCTCGACTTTCTGCTGTTTTCGAATTTCGCGGTCATCGTCACCTACGTGAACCTGTTCACGCTGCTGATGGTCGGCCCGATCGCCAATTCGCTGGCCAAGATCGACCCGGCCTTGATCGAGGCGGCGCGTGACGCCGGCGCCAGCCGCTGGCGCATCATGGTCGAGGTGATCATTCCGCTGTCGAAGACTGGCATCGCGCTCGGCTCGATCCTCGTTTTCACCCAGGTGATGGGGGATTTCTTCATCGCCAAGACGATGAGCGGCGGCCAAAGCGCCTCGATCGTCTCCACCCTCGCCACCGAAATCGCGGCGATGGAATACCCGCCGGCCGCCGCGGGGGCGGTGCTGCTGGTGCTGTTCGTGGCGGTGATGGTGGCGCTGATGATGCGGATCGTCGATGTCCGCAGCGAATTGGTGAAGTAGGGAAGGCCGGCACATGATGGTCGGCGGACCCAGCAGACAAGGCTATGGCGGCGCCGGCCGGCCGTGGACCTTCTATGCGCTCGCGACGCTGTTCGGGCTGTTCCTGCTGTTCCTCTACGGCCCGATGCTGGTGATGTACGTGCTGTCGTTCCAGGGCCCGAACGGTGGCGTCACCTTCCCGATGGTCGGGTTCTCGTTCGTCTGGTTCGAGGACATCCTGAAGCGCGGCCAGATGGCCAATATCCCGCCGGCGTTCTTCCGCTCGATCGAGCTCGCCGCGGTTGTCAGCCTGTTGACGGTGGTTATCGCGGTTGCCGCCGGTCTCGGTTTCCGCCGCCGCTTCCCCGGTTCGGGCGTGCTGTTCTACTTGGCAGTGTCGAGCCTGGTAATGCCAAGCCTGCTGGTCGGGTTCGGCATCGGGCTCGGCTTCAAGGCGCTCGGCATCGAGCCGAGCCTCTTCACCTCGGCGCTCGGAGCGCAGCTCACCTGGACTTTGCCGTTTGGCCTGTTCGCGATGTTCGCGGTCGTCAACCGCTTCAACCGCTCCTACGAGGAGGCCGCCAACGATCTCGGCGCCAGCCCGTGGCAGCGCTTTCGCTATGTGACACTGCCGATCCTGCTGCCCGGCATCATCGGTGTCGGCATGGGTGCCTTCACCCTCTCCTACGACGAATACGCGCGCACGACCCTGGTGATCGGCCAGCGCAACACCTTGCCGCTGGAGATTTACGCGCTGATCTCGAGCGCCACCTCGCCAACCCTGTTTGCGATCGGTACCGCGACTACGGCCATCTCGTTTCTGATCATCGGGCTCACTTTGTGGCGCGTCTTCAGCATCCAGAAGCGGCGCGCGGGAGCAGCGGCATGACAATAGTCACGACAGCGCCGCATCTCGACGATTTGCGTGCCGACCCGCGCTTCGATGTCGAGCTGGTCGCGGTCACCAAACGCTATGACAAGGTCGTCGCGGTCGATGCGGTATCCTTGCGCATTCCGCGCGGCACCTATTGCTGCCTGCTCGGTCCCAGCGGCTGCGGCAAGACCAGCACCCTGCGCATGATCGCCGGCCACGAGCACATCACCGAAGGCGATGTGCTGATCCGCGACCGCAACGTCACCGAGTTGCCGCCAGCCCGCCGCGGCACCGCGATGATGTTCCAGAGCTACGCCCTCTTCCCGCACCTCAGCTGCCTCGACAATGTCGCGTTCAGCCTCAAGATGCGTGGTGTCGCAAAGGTGGAGCGGCATCGCCGGGCGCGCGAATTCCTGGCATTGGTCGAGATGACGGAATTCGCCGACCGCTTGCCGGCGCAGCTTTCCGGCGGCCAGCAACAGCGCATCGCCCTGGCCCGCTCCCTGATCACCGAGCCGCAGGTGCTCCTTCTCGACGAACCGCTTTCGGCGCTCGACCCATTCCTGCGCATTCGGATGCGCGAAGAACTGAAGCGGCTGCAACGCCGCCTCGGCATCAGCTTCATCCATGTGACGCACAGCCAGGACGAGGCGATGGCGCTGTCGGACCTGATGGTGGTGATGGATCAGGGCCGCATCCAGCAGGCCGGCACGCCGCGGGAGATCTTCGAGACGCCGGCCACCGCGTTTGTCGCGCGCTTCATTGGCGGCCATAACGTGATCACGACGCATTCCGGCTCATTCGCGGTGCGCGCCGATCGCTGCCGCATCGGCCTGCCACAACAAGGCCCGCATGTCTCGGGCAAGGTGGCGGCGGTCGAATATCAGGGCACTGTGGTCCGAGTGGCACTCGAAACCGCATCGGGTGAACAGGCTGCCGCCTTGTTGCCCGACAACGCCTTTTTCGCCGAACCGGTGCAGCCGGGCGATCCCGCCACCTTCATCTGGTCGGATGCCGATGCGCATCGCCTCGAAATGGGCGCCTGACGTGAAAGACGTATCATGACCGTCATCTCGGCCGATCGCGTCGCACCGGCCGCGCTGGGCACCCTGCCGCGGCGCCGCCGCCGTGTCGGCAAGGCGATCCTGCCGGTGACACTGCTGTCGCCGGCGGTGCTGTTTCTCGCGGTGTTCTTCATACTCCCCGCGTTCGGATTGCTGACGTATAGCGTGCTGACACAGGCGGCCGATGGCACCGTCGGATTGCCCTTCACGCTGGCGCATTACACTCATTTCTTCGGCACCGCGCTTTACTCCCGCGTCCTGCTGAAGACGCTGGAGATCAGCCTGATCACGACTTTGTCGGCGATCGTGCTGGCCTATCCGGTGGCGCTTGTGATGGCGCGCAGCACCGCGATGGTGCGGCAGATCATTACGATCATCGTCATCGCGCCGCTGATCGTCAGCGTCGTGGTGCGCACCTATGGCTGGCAGTTGATCCTCGGCAATGGGCCGACCGGCATCCTGAACTGGCTGCTGCTGAGCTGCGGCCTCATCCATGCGCCGCTTAAGCTGATGTACAGCGAGACCGCTGTCGTGATCGGCTCCCTGCACGTGTTTTTCCCGATGATGGTCTTGCCGCTCTCATCCGCCCTGGGCAAGATCGATCCCCGGATCGAGGATGCGGCGCGCACGCTGGGTGCGACCGGCTGGCGCATCTTCCGCCGCATCACCTTGCCGCTCAGCCTGTCGGGACTGGCGGTCGGCTGCACATTGGTATTTTCGCTGACGGCCGGATCGTTTGTCACTCCGGCCATCCTCGGCGGCCGCGACACGCAGATGCTGGGCAACCTGATCGATCAGCAGATCCTCGTCGTCTACGACTGGCCGTTCGGCGCGACAATCGCGACGGTGCTGGTGGCGATCGTGCTTGGTCTCAATGCCATCTCGGTGCGAATGCTTGACCGGCGGCGCGGGGTTTCTGCATGAGCGGGCGTCTCCACGGTCCGCTTGCCTGGATCGTCGTCCCGGTGACGATTGCGGCGCTGATCTTCATCCTGGCGCCGTTGCTAGTCACGATCGCGATCTCGTTCAGCAATAGCCCCTATGTCACCTTTCCGCCGCGCGGTTTCACCCTGCAATGGTATGGCAAGGCGCTCGGCGACCCCGATTTCCGCGACGCCATGTGGTTCAGCACGACGCTGGCATTGGCGGCCACGGCGACAGCACTGGCGCTCGGCGTACCGGCGGCCTATGCGCTGGTGCGCTGCGAGTTCCCCGGGCGCGGCGGGCTCGGCTCGCTCCTGCTGTCACCCCTGGTCTTTCCGGTGCTGATCACCGGTGTCGCGCTGTTGCAGCTCTTCGCGACGATCGGCTCGAACAGCACGCCGCTCAACATGCTGATCGGCCATGTTCTGGTCACGACGCCCTATGTGGTGCGCACCGCTGCAGCGAGCCTCAGCCTCGCCGATGTCACCCTGGAGGAGGCCGCGCGCACGCTCGGCGCCAGCACGTGGCGCGTGTTCCGGCGGGTGACCGTGCCCCAGATCGCGCCGGGTCTCGCGGCGGGCGCGCTGTTCGCCTTCATGATCTCGTTCGACAATTTCCCGATCTCGCTGTGGCTCGCCGACGCACAGCACAACCCGGTGCCGCTGCTCGTCTTTCAAATGATCAGCAACGTCTTCGATCCGTCGGTTTCGGCGATTTCGACACTGATGATCGTGTTCGCCATGGCGATTGTGCTGCTCCTCGAGCGGGTTGGCGGATTGCAGCGCGCGATGTCGGTGTAGCTGGTGCCGGTTTGGTGATGTTGGTGTCGTGGAGGAGAAGCACGTGACCCTGAAACTCGATCGCCGCCGGGTTCTCGCCGGTGCGGCCGGTGTGCTGGCGACCCCGCTGATCATCGGGCGCCGCGCCAGCGCCGCCGACCGGTCGATCACGGTCGGCATCTACACCGGCAAACAGGGCGATGTTGTGCGCAAGCAGATGATCCCGCCTTTCGAAGCCAAGTATAACTGCAAGGTCTACACCACGCAGGGCGTGACGCTGGAACAGATCGCGCTGATGCGGGCTTCGCGCAACAACCCCAAATACAGCGTCATGTTCATCGACGATATCGGCGTCGAACTCGCCAAGCGCGAAGGGTTGATCGAGAAACTGCCCCTCGATCAGATGCCGGCTTCTGAGCGTCTGTTGAAGCGGTTCCTATACTACGA
>JAFAYW010000184.1 GCA_019240125.1 Alphaproteobacteria bacterium | reverse complement strand
GCCTGGAGATCGACGATCGAGCAGAACACGCCGCGCTTCAGGCGGCGCTTGGCCAGCTTGGCGAAGAAGCCCTCGACGGCATTGAGCCAAGATGCCGAGGTCGACGTGTAATGGAACACAAAGCGAGGATGTCGGGCGAGCCAGGCGCGTGTCTTGGGGTGCTTGTGCGAACCATAATTGTCGAGGATCACGTGAATGATCTTGCCGACCGGGATTTCGGCCTCGATGGCATTCAGGAAGCGGATGAACTCCTGATGGCGGTGGCGCTGCATGCAGCGGCCGATGACTTTACCTTCCAGCACGTCGAGCGCGGCGAACAGCGTGGTGGTACCGTTCCTCTTGTAATCATGGGTCATCGTCCCGCATCGCCCCGGCTTCAACGGCAAGCCCGGCTGGGCGCGGTCGAGCGCTTGAATTTGCGATTTCTCGTCGACGCTGAGAACCATCGCGTGCGCCGGCGGATCGATGTACAGCCCAACGATGTCGCGCAACTCGGGGACGAACTCCGGGTCGCGCGACAGCTTGAACTGCCGCACCCGATGCGGCTGGAGGCCGTGGACCCGCCAGATGCGGTGTACCGAGGAGACGCTAATCTGCACCAGCGCGGCCATCGCCGCCGCCGTCCAGTGCGTCGTCTTTCCAGGTGGATCGGCCTGCGTCAGCGCGACAACCTGTTCGCCTATCGCGGGCGCAAGGGGGGCACCCTAGACGGGCGCGTCTTGTCGCGCACCAGGCGATCGACGCCCGCCTGCATGAACCGCTCCTGCCAGCGGCACAAGCAGTCTTGCTCTTGACGGTTTGCCGCATGATCTCGTTGGTGCCGACCGCGTCGGCGCTCAGCAGCACGATCCGCGCTCGCCAGACATGCTTTTGCGGGCTGTTGCGGTTGGCCGCCACCGCCTCAAGACGGGCGCGGTGGCGGCGCTTGCGTCAACGACGACATCCTTGCGCATCCCCAGACCCGCACCCGCCGCAAGCCGGGGGAATCCCCTTTCGGATTCTTCCGCCAAGTTTTAACCACTAGTTTGCGCCAGCATAAAGCCCATCTCGCGCGGTCTCGAACGCGATGCGAGCAGGTAATCCCCTGCATCGTATATTGTGTGTCCCGCCATCACAGCAAAGCAGGTCGGGCCACATAAAGCGGCCATTAGGAGGCTAAGAAACACTTGGCGGCGACCGACGATAGTACGCGATTTAAAATCAAGGTGCACAGATCAAGAGCAATTTGCCAGATACTTCAATGTTCTCCGGGCCCGCGGTATCATTTCTTCTCAACAATTCGCACGTTGTTCGGGAACAATATCGCACAACGGACGATGGCAGTACATGGACGATGCCGATGACGTTGATAAAGTCGCGGCCGAATACATAGCCGCTAGAGGGCCCGGCGCTGTCGCTGATTTACGCGAACTCGCCGAAATGGCGTCGGCAAATGGTGACGCTCTTTCGGCGGAGACTTGGACGGATATCGCGGACGCAGTGGAAAGACGGCTATGTAAACGAGGCGCCGTTTGACAGGCCGCCCCCGAAGCTTTTGCTTTCCCGCTCGAAGATATCCTGCATCGGAGCCGCATAGAGGGAGAGGGCATCAACATCGTGAATTTCTACGAGGCCACGATTGACGGTGAGGATGCCCGCTTCGCGCAGTCTTCTGAGGATCCGGTTCACATGGACGATGGTGAGGCCGAGATGCTCGCCTAATTGTTCCTGCGTCAGTGGCAGGTTAAAACTATCACCTTCGGCCATGCCGGCCTGCAGCAATCGGCCACGAAAATCCAGCATCAGTGTGGCAATTCTCTCGACGGCGTTGCCGCGTCCCAGGCAGATAACCCAGTTGTGCAGCCGGCGCTCGTCCTCGGCAAGTTGCCACATAAAGCGCAATGAGACATCGGGGTCGGTCCGGGCCAACTCCAAGGCCTGCCCGTGATCCAGGATCTGAAGCGTGGCAGGAGCGAGGCATTGAATCGAATCGGGCTGCCGATCAAACAGCATTGTTTTAAGCCCGAGCAGATCGCCGGGCAGAAACACCATGATGATCTGCTGCCGGCCGTCGGAGAGAGTGCGCGAGCGTGCCAACCAGCCTGAGGTGAGCCGGTAAATCTCACCGTGCGGCTCGCCGGCCTTGATGAGCACTTCGTGCGCCTTCATGCGGCGCGAGCGTGCCGGCATAATGCGGCCGAGTGTGACATCTCCGGCTTCCAACCGGTCTTGGATTTGCGGACGGGGCGGGGGAAATTCGATTGTCATGCTGTTCCTTCGGCCGTTGCAGGACATGAAACGATCCCGATAGAGATCGGGGTGCGGCACGCCGGTGGCCAAGATTGAGGTTTGTTATCGAAGGTGCGGTTTGGTGAATTCGGCAGAAAACAAGTCGGCCTCCTGCCTGACGCGGAAACCCACCTCGTAAGTCTGCTCCCAGGTTTTGCCGTGGTATTTGAAGCATGCGGGCTGGATGCCATGCTGATCGAACCATGTTCGCAGCTGTGACATCCACTCGGCGAGCTCTATGTCGGGCGGTTTCGCGAGCCGGACGCTTAGAGCGTCAGTGCTGAGACTGGTCTGCTTCGGGAGCGGGGCTGTGTTCATGAGGATAAGCCGATCAGACGCTCGTATTCGCCGGCGATCACGGCGTAGCACTCGCAGGCCGCCCTTTCGAGCCCGACACGATCCATCACCTCGACCCGGCCGCGGCTGTACCGGATAAAACCGGCACGCTGCAAAATGCTGGCTGCGGTCGACACGCTGGGCCGCCGAACACCGAGCATTTCGCCGAGGAACTCCTGGGTAAGATCGAACTGGTCGCCGTCCATGCGGTCATGCGTCATCAGCAGCCAGCGGGCGCAACGTTCCTCGATCGAATGGACGCGGTTGCATGCCGCAGATTGAGATACTTGGGCGAGTACCGCCTGCGTGTAGCGCAGCAAGAGGCTGGTAATTGGCGTGCTATCCCGCACCACTTGCCGAAAATCTTCTGAGCCGAGGCGCAGTGCTCGCCCGGCGAGCTGAGCAAACCCAGAGGCGTGCGCCTGCTGGCCGCCGAGAAAGATCTCCAGACCGACCATCCCCTCGCGCCCGATGGTCGCGATCTCGACCGCCATGCCCTCGCGCATCCTGGTGTGTATGGAAATCACCCCCGATAGCGGGAAGTAGACGTATTTGCCTGGCTGGTCCGGTTCGAAGACGGTGTGCCGAACCGCCATCTCCAGCACCTCGCACCGGGACGTCAGTTTTTCCGCCTCGCCGGGGGGAAGCGCGCGGATAAGTCGATTGGACAAGAACGCTTGCGTGTCCGCCATCAGAAGCGACCGCTCCCTGGGATTCTGTTGAAGAAGGCGGTTAGGCGACTAAAAACAGCAGGAGATTTCTCTCAAAAAATCTTAATGATCAGAAAGTTAGACCGGATACGCCGGGATCAATAATCCAACAATATTTATGTTTTCCGCTGGGATACTTATAGCTGTCTGATACAGGACATATATCTGTACGGTACCGAACAGCTTGCCCGTTGACCTTATGTACTCTGATGTACATAAGGCGGCGGTCAGAGGCAGGCGACGCGGTCTGCGATGTGGGAGATGCACATGCCGGCAGACGGCTTTGTGCCGGGAAACCGGCTCCTTGCGGTTCTTCCCGCCGATATTCTGGAGCGCCTTCGGCCCGAGCTGGAAACCATGCCGCTTCGTAATCGAGACGTGGTGCAACGGATCGGCCGGGAGGCGGAACATGTCTATTTCCCGCACACCGGCATGGGCTCGATCGTAATCCACATGGAGGGCGGGCCAAACGTTGAGGCCGCGACAGTCGGCAATGAGGGCATGCTGGGAGTTTCGTACCTGCTCGGCGACACGCTGGCGACCGAAGAGACGATGATCCAGCTCCCCGGGGAGGCGTCGCGACTTCGCATCCGCGTGCTTCGGGCCGAGTTCGATCGCGACGAGCGGCTGCGCACGCTGCTGCTGCGCTATTCGCAACTCCTGATGGGCCAAATCGCGCAGGGCTCGGGCTGCAACAGAGTGCACCCGCTTGAAGGACGTTGCGCCCGCTGGCTGCTCTCCACCCACGACCGGGTCGAAGGAGACACATTTCCCTTAACGCAGGCTTTCCTGGCGCTGATGCTTGGGGTTCGGCGTTCGGGCGTATCGGTTGCACAACATGCGTTACAGCAGGACGGTCTGATCGCCTATACGCGGGGCCAGGTCACGATTATCGACCGCGCCGGTCTGGAAGAGATTGCCTGCAACTGTTACGGCATCGTCCGCGACCGGTTCGACCGGTTCTTCTATAACGCGAGCTTCTAAAGCCTGGAACCCTGATCGCCTTTCTAGCCCAACTCTCTTCTTCGCGTGAGCGCATGAGGCGCGCGCTGACGGGTTTCGACAAGTTGAACGGCTTGCGACTGATTGGACGACAGGCACAACGCGGTTTGATCGTGACGGCGAGGCGCTGCTTGCCGCGCACCTCGACCGGGTGCTCGCCGGAATCGGCGGTCTCACAGTTGATCCGGCCATGCCGAACGCATTACGCATGTGCCGCTTTTACGTCCGGGCTGCTTATCGTCGTGGCGGTGTCGGTCAGCAGTTGGCTGCGGCACTGCTATCGAGTGCCATGCCGAACCGGTTGATCACAGCGACCGCCGCGCCAGCGAGCATTCCCTTTTGGGAGTCGATTGGTTTCTGGCCTGATCAGCGAGACGGACACACGCATATTCTCAGTCGAGCGAACGCCTGGCACCCGGACAGCTCGCCCCTCTCACCGCTCCTGCACTGCCGGTCGTCGTCACCGCTGCCGGGCGAGCGCGCCTCGGTGCGTTTTCTCGAATTCTTCGCCGCCAACATCCGCAACCCGCACACCCGGCGGGCCTACTATCGGGCGGCGGAGGAATTCCTCGCGTGGTGCGCCGCGATCGGCGTGCCGTCGATCGCCAATGTGCAGCCGCTGCACGTCTCGACATGGATCAAAGCGGCGACGCACGAGCTGGCCGCTCCCTCCGTGAAGCAACGCCCGGCGGCGCTGCGCCACCTGTTCGCCTGGCTGGTCAACGGCCAGGTCGCCGAGCAACCCGGCGCATACGGTGCGCGGGCCTCGGCACGTCGTCACCTCGGGCAAACGCCGGTGCTCGATCCCACTGAAGCGCGCGCGCTGCTCGACACCATGTCTCGACACCGGCCGGGCTGCGCGACCGCGCGCTGATCGGATTGATGGTCTATTCGTTCGCCCGCGTCGGCGCGGCGCTCGGCATGAGTGTCGAGGATGTCTACACGCAGAACCGCCGCCTCTGGGTGCGGCTGCGCGAGAAAGGCGGCAAGCGGCACGCGATGCCGTGCCACCACAACCTCGACGAATACCTTGTCGCCTATCGCGATGGCTGCGGCCTGCGCGACGATCCGAAGGGGTGGTTATTCCGGACGATCGGCCGCGGCACCGGCAACTGACCCGCACAGTGCTGCCGCAGGCAAATGCCTATGCGATGATCCGCCGGCGCGCCGCGGCGGCCGGCATCGAGACTAAGCTCGGCCACAGCGTCCTGGCAACGGGGATCACCGCTTATCTCAAGAATGGGGGCACGCTGGAAAAGGCCGCAGCGATGGCGAACCATGCTTCAACGCGCACAACACAGCTCTACGATCGTCGGCGCGATGAGGTCAGCCTCGATGAGGTGGAGCGGATCGTGATTTGATAAAATCGGACCGGGCGTGCCGTGTGACTCAAGCCTTCAAGATCACACCTTCGAAATATTCAGCCGCGATGCTGGTAGTACCGTCGGTTGCTTCGCTATGAGGATAGCTTCGCCTCGCAGCGAACAGCAGTGTGTGAGCTAATTCACATACTGAAACCCGTAAACATGCGCTAATACAGATGTTCAGGTCAGGCCGGTGCTTAGCCTGCGCGTATAAGCGGTTAACAACATCTATGACGGAGGATGGTTATGGCTATCAAAGCGATGTTTGCGGTTTGGGGTGCTCTGGCGAACGGAGACCCGAACGAGGCGCGAGCCGCGGATGAGGGGGAAAGTTGCAACAACTGTTTAACGCTGGCGAGACACTGGTCACCATCAACAACAACAATTTTGGTGATCCTGCAGTCGGTTTTACGAAACATTTTGCGGCAATTGTCAACAACAACGGCCGGGTTTCGCACTACGCCTGCCAGGAAGGCCAGACGATTAACTTCTCGGAGGCGAGCAGCTAGGCTGCGTGGCTTGGGCTCGACCGTAATTCCACCAGCCAAGGTAAACAGGTCGCGGCGTTAACGTGCCGCCATCTGTAGGGGCACGGGCGGCGGTCAGTGAAGCGACGCAGCGACAACGCTGGCCGGAAGATCCTGGGTTGCTTATGCCGAGAGCTCTCCGATCTGATTAAGCTGCCATCGTAGCCGACCATTACCGATGCGCAGCACAATAGCTCCTCCGGAGATCGTGCATTTTGCGCTCAATTGCTCAATTCGCATCTGGCTTGTCTTTAACCTTCAACTCGTGGACATCGCCTTTCAGCTTTCCGCCCGCCACGTCGTGCTTGATGCTGGCAACCAAGGATAAGTCGCGCTGACAAGCCATCGGCCCTTTTAGGGTCGAGCCTCCAGTATCATGTTGAACGGCGTTTCTGTGGCGCGTCGAACGCTTTTGAACCCTCCCGAGGTGATAACCTCGCGCAGCCTTGCTTCGCCGGCTTGGGCCCCGAGCGCGGTGCCGACCTCCTGCGCCAGCGAGGTCGGCACGCAAATCATGGTCGAAGCCGCATAATAGAGCCGCCCGACTGGGTTCAAATTGTCTTCGAGGCGGTCTCCGGCCATCGGCTCGACGATCATCCATGACCCGTCCGGTTTCAATGTGCTTCGCACATGCGCCGCGGCGCCCACGGGATCGCCCATGTCGTGCAAGCAATCGAAGAAGGTCACCAGATCGAGGCCATCACCCGCATAGTCTTTGGCCGTGCCGGGCTCGAAGCGGGCATTAGCGACGCCATGCTCACGCGCATGCTTGCGCGCCTCCTCAATCGAACCAGGGTGAAAGTCGTAGCCGACGAATTCCGTATTGGGAAATGCCTTAGCCATAAAAACGGTCGACCAGCCATGACCGCAGCCGACATCGGCCACCTTGCCGCCATGTTCCAATTTGGCGACCACGCCATCGAGCGCCGGCAGCCATGAACTGATCAGATGGTTCTGATAGCCTGGACGGAAGAACCGTGCGACCGCACAGAACATGCAGGTGGACTGGTCACCCCAGGCAACGCCGTGTCCGGTCTTGAAGGCCGGCTTAACCTTCTCTTGGTTGCCGAGAACCGCGGCCATCGTTTCAAAAGCACCGTTCAGATAGACCGGGCTATCCTCGATCGCGAAGACCATCGCCTGCTCCGGCGGAAGTGTAAATTTCTCGGTCGCCGGGTCATAGGTAAGGTAGTGCGAGGCCGCCTGATGCGAGAGCCATTCGCGTAGGTACCGCTGGTTGACTCCCGCAACGCTAGCGAGCTCGGCGACTGTCATAGCCCCCCTTTCATGAAGCGCTTTATAGAGCCCCAGCTGATCGCCGATATGAACAAGTGCGACACTCGCGGCGCCTCCGAGATCACCGAGCATCTGACCTACGAACTGGTGCAGCTTATCCATGTCAACATCGGTCATGATCGCCTCCCGAGTTCACTGTCACGGCAAGCATTACGAATGTTATACGTTACTAATTGTCTCAGGTAGGATATCCGACATGATATGGTTCGGCCTATCGAATTGAATTCGGATAACGGGGCCATGTCATGGTGTTGGACCGAACCGACTTCGGGATCCTGCGCTTGCTGCAGAACGATGCGAGTTTGTCCAATAAGGAAATCGCCGCAGCTGTCGGCTTGGCGCCGTCGAGTGCCCACGAACGGTTAAAGCGCTTGCGGCAGGAAGGCGTCTTGCGCGGGTTCCACGCCGATGTCGCCCCAAAGGCGATGGGAGTAGGACTAGAGGCGCTGATCTATGTCGAGATGTCCAAACACGAGCGCGGCCTCGTCGACCAGTTCCTTGCCGAGATCGTCGAGGTGCCCGAGGTGCGGTTTGCCTTTCTGGTGACCGGACCGCACGATTTTGTCGTGCATCTCGTCGCGCGCGATATGCAACACCTCAAGGACCTAGTGCTGGACAATTTTACCAACCGACCCGCGGTTACCCGCGTTGAGACATCGATCATCTACGAGGCCCGGGTCCGGCACGAGCTGCCCCAGTTGCAGTCCTTCGCATCGAGCATATGATTTCGCCAACTGCGAAGCAGGCAGAACCGGGACAGAGCAGTGCGCGCGATACCCCGCTCTACCGTTCATCGTATGAAATCGATTGTTTGACGGCATAGGGCTGATCTCCCCTTGCCGGGCGTGGCGTCAGCGCTGCGGCAGCGGCCGCCACACCGCGCACGGCGATTTGTCCTCTCGCAAGCCCTGATAAGCGACCTAGCGCAGCAGGCTCCATCGTCGGTCCAGGTCAGGAATGTGACCTCGCGACCAACCCGGCCGGATCCAATGCACGCGCGACAATTGCCGCGATCCAAATCGGCTGTCGCGAGGTGGCGGATTGACGAGTGGCATTGTGGTAATCGCCGCGACTTCACCACTGCACCATTGTAATCGCGACGATGGAAAGTCCAGCGGAGCCGCGTTGCCGGTTCCAGCATCTCCAGAGCCCAGGTTCGAAAACTTTACCGCTGAGGCGCGCGAAATCAAGTACGCCGGACGCGCTCGGTTGGGAGGCGGACCGTCATGGTGGTGCCGCGGCCGGGGGCGCTGTTCACGGCGAGCGAGCCGCCGTGCAGCTCGACGAGGCGGCGGGTGAGCGGAAGCCCGAGCCCCGTACCCTCTGCTGCGGTCGCGGACTGCGCTGATTGCACCTGCGCAAAAGGTTCGAAAATCCGCGCCTGATCGGCCTCGGCAATCCCGACGCCGGTATCGTCAACCGTGAGGAGCAATGACCCGTCCTCATCCAATTTGGCCGCGAAGCTGACGCGGCCCCCAACTGTTGTAAACTTGACGGCGTTACTGCCGAGGTTGAGGAAAATCTGCCGCAGGCGCCGCTCGTCCCCACGCACCACCGCAATGTCATCGCGGATCGTAGAGGTCAATGCTACTCCGGCGGCCGCCGCGCGCGGGGCGAGTGTGTGGAGGACGAAACGCATGACCTGTGAGAGATCGACCGTCGTCTCCACCAGATTGAGAAAGCCTTCCTCGGCTTTTGCGTGATCGAGAATATCGTTAATCAGGGCTAGTAGGTGCTGGGCGCTTGCCTCGATGTCGGCGGCGTATTCAAGGTAGAGCGGATTGCCGATCGGCCCGACCATCTGCCGCCGCATCATGCTGGCAAAGCCGATGACCGCGTTCAGCGGTGAGCGCAGTTCGTGGCTTAGTTCCATGAAGAACGTGATGCGGGCTGTATTGTCGTGCTCGGCACGGGTTTTCGCCTCGCGAAGCGCGTCCTCAGCCGCGACGCGCGCTGTGATGTCTCGCATGCAGACGACGAAGCCGCCATCCGGGAGGCGGCGGCGGATGGCATCCGTCCAGACGTAGGAGCCATCCTTGCGAGCGATTCGGTAGGTCGCCTGCGAAACCCCAAGCTCGGAGCTTTTTTTGAAGGACTGCGCCCACACCGCCCGGTCATCGCGATGGACTATCTCCCCGTGCGGCCGGTCGAGTAACTCTTCCGGCTCGTATTGTGTGAGTTCCCGGATCGCGGGCGAGACATAGTTCCGCCGTGAATCCGGTCCGATGCGCATGATCACATCGGTCGAGTTTTCGGCGATCAGCCTATAGCGCGCCTCGCTCTCGGCCAGCGCATCCTCGGCCGCCTTGCGCCCGGTGATGTCCCGGGTGACTTTGGCGAAACCCGCCAGTTCACCGCCGTCATCCCGCAGAGCGGTGATGATGACGTCAGCGAAGAACCGTGAGCCATCCTTGCGGACCCGCCAACCTTCGTCTTCGACGCGGCCTTCCTCTTTGGCGCGGGCGAGCAACTCCGCCGGCTTTCCCGCCGCGAGGGCCTCCGACGGGTAGAAGCATTCCATCGAACAGCCGAGGATTTCGGCTTCCGCATAGCCTTTGAGGCGTTCCGCGCCGTCGTTCCAGGTAAGAATGCGCCCGCCAGGGTCGAGCATGATGATGGCATAGTCTTTAACGCTGCTGACGAGCAGGCGAAAGCGCTCATCGCTTTGCCAGAGGCCATCCACGACCCGAAGGTTTGTTTTGTTTTTCGGCACGTCCGTCGCTAGCAGGGATCGATCTCTGACCCTCTAAAGACGCTTATGCATCACTTTGGTCCGGGTAGCCAAGGAGGAACGTCACGTATGTGCTTGATGAGCAATCTCAGATGAGCAATCTCAAATGCTCGGTGCACAATGACGCGCACGGCCGCTCGAAACTTAGCTGATTAAATTCGCAGCCGGTACGCGTTCCCGCGTTGGCGAGATACCGCAAAATGCCATGCATTCGATCAAAAAGGGCGTTCCCTCGTGACAGAGTGTCGCATTATAGTGTTGTGTTGGTGCCTAATACCTAGGGTCACAGGTGCGGTTAAATCGGCTTTCTGACGTGCGAATCCTCATCGTTGAGGATGACGCCGAAGTCAGGGGGATCATTGAGGCCATGCTTACCGAAGCGGGTATGACGGTAGCAACCGCGGCCACGGCATGGATTGCGCTGGATTTGCTTGAAAGGAACGAGTTCAACCTGATGGTGACCGACCTGAACCTGCCCGGCGGGTTGGATGGGAAGGAGCTGGTCTGCTATGCGAGAAGTCGTCATCCATCGCTCAAATCACTTTTTATATCGGGCATCTGGGGTCCGGTCGGAGATGATCCCGTACGCGACGAGTTTATTGCAAAACCGTTTTATGAGCGCGAGTTGCTGGGCTGTGTTTGGGAGCTGCTCAGTCGTGAATTCCCCCAAGAGCAAGTCATCATTACTTCGGCAGAGGCCTCGGCGTTGGCCGTGGTAGAAGCCAAAATCAGATCGCCCCGAGCCACTGTACCATTTGGTATGTGGCCAGGCATTGATGGAGCGGCCGGAGAATGTGGCGGAATGGATACGGCTTGCTGATAACGGAAATCGGCTGTCCGAGTGCAAACCGGTTCAGCTTGAGCCAGTTTCTGCGAAGGGTCGGTACGTTCTGCGCCCTGGTGCCGCGTGACCGTCGATAAGCGCGGTGGAAGAAGATGCGCTTACAAACCAACACGTCGCCGCAGCTGCGTCCTTCTGAAACCGAGATTGCTGATACCGGCACCGTCCGCTTTGGTAGCGGCTGCATCACCGCCGCATTCCCGCTGCTGCGCGATCCGAAGCCGGAGATCGCCGAGCGCGGGACGGTAGGGCTTGGCAGCGGCTGCATTGGCGCAGAATTTCCGACGCGCTGAGCTAATAGCGCGCTCGGGAGACGAGCGGCGCTGATGGCAGCCAAACGCCTACCTGGTTCGTTTGTTTGACCACTCATCTGTGAATCTGTGACGCCTACCGCCGCGCCTATCGTGCCGACCAGAGATTGCAATGCCATCATCGCGCCAGGGCGAATATCGTAAGCCGATGCCGGCCTGCGCGAGCCGATGATCGCGTGCTCGGAGCCTGTGAACGAGATTACCGCAGGCGCGATCAACGCGACCTGCGCTGTTCTGGGATGGTGGTGGCGAGACCGCTCTATAGTTTGCTCGCGACATTGTGGAAGACTGAACTCAGGTTGACGCCAACAAGCTGGAAGGCGGAAATGGCAGCAACTGCAATCAGCGCTGCAATAAGCCCATATTCGATCGCGGTCGCACCGTCTTCGTTGGTAACTAGCGGACGTAGCGATGCGAACATGGTGGACACCCTCAGCTTGTCTCGATCGCACAATCACGCCGCGACTCTTGCAGAAAGTCATTAACAACACCTCCTATTTTGGACGTATGCTTGTCGTACGGATCAGCCTTATCGAGCGCTTTAGGCTAAATGCGCCACTAGCCTCGCAATCTCGGCGCGCGCGGCTGGCGAATATGACATCTCCGCCAATGTGGGAGCCAATCTCCCCTCCTGCAGCCGCATCACCACATCGTCAACGCACTGATTGGTGATCATGTTGGTGTGCAGAAAACTCAAGGCGGCGGGCTGGCCTTCGATGTCGTACGCGTCCCACATCGTCGGCACGAACGCCGCTGGGCTATGGCCGCCAAACGCGTTGAGCGTCCACGAATTGAACTCCATACAGAGCCAGGGATGGAAGGTTTCCATTATCCGTCTACTGCCGGCGAGCACCTCGGGCTCATGCCCCTCGACATCGATCTTTATCAAAGCAGGCGCCAGATTATGAGCCTCAGCGAATTGATCTAGTGATATCGCCTCAACCGCTACAGTCGGCAGCGTGTCATCAATATGGCCGCTGCCGAGAACATGTGAGCCAGCGCCGTAGGTTGAGGCAAACATCAGCGTCCTTGACCTATCCGACACGGCCGCTTCGACGACGGTGATATTCTCGACGGCGGCGGTGTTCCAGCGAAGGTAGGCGGCGTTTGAGGGCGATCCCTCGAAGGCGAATATTCTGGCTATCGGGCATGCCACAGCCATAGCAATAGAGGTCAGTCCGATATTTGCCCCGACATCGAATATCACCGCATCGGGGCCGACGCGGCTGCTTACGATACGGACAAACCCCTTTAGCGCTCCCACTTGCAGCGCGGCGCTCAGCAAGTAGGAATCGTCGGCCGCGCCATTGATCTCAATTCAGCGGTCTCCGAACCTCAGAACCACTGAATTATCCCTCATTGCATGCCGCCTCAGGGTCACGTCCGTCAATGAGGTGTAAATCGGGGTAGAGTTAGAGGTGGCCAAAGGTCAGGCCGCCATTGGTGGAAGTGCTGCTGGATCGGCATCGATCAGCGGCGGTGTAAGTTCGGCCATTCCCTCGATCTGCATGTAGCGGTGCTGGAGGAGATATTCGTCATTCTGCTCCAACAGCACCGCGCCGATCAGCCGCGTAATGCTGGCTTCGTTGGGGAAAATGCCGACAACATCAGCC
>JAFAYW010000123.1 GCA_019240125.1 Alphaproteobacteria bacterium | reverse complement strand
AAACGGCGTCAGGTAGCTTTCGGCGGCGGGATCGCGGGCTCGAATGGCGGCGAGGTCGGCGGCAGCTTCAGCAATGATCGCCGGCCTTTCGGTCATTGCCGCATTCGCGAGCTGCGCCAGGGTTGCCGCCGGCATAAAGGAATGCGCCAGCTTTCCCGCCAGCAGCGATCCGAGCCCTGCCGCAAAATTGGTCTGGAAGAGAACGGTTGCTTCAAGAACGCCGCGCAGCGCTTCCTCGCGGGCGATCGTCTGCTCCGCTTCGGCGCGCAGCTCATCCCATATTTCCGACCCGGATAAAGCTGGCGCTTGATGAACGTCCTCTTGGGTGTCCTGCACGGCGCAGTATGGCTTTCGCTGTGTCTTTGACTTGCGGGGTCCAGACTAACACGACCGGAGGCCGGGTTCACAACATGGGCGGCCACGGTCTGTGCCGCTATCGAAGGTGGAGAGGAACCGTCCCCAAGTGGCAGCGAAAACTGCTCCCGCAGCTTCCACGCGCGACGGGTGGTACCATCACCAGTCGGCACCGATGGTCGGGACCGCGTCACGCGGAGCAAAATGCCCGGCGAAGCCGGCTGAATCCAGAACGTCTTTCAGGTACCGTGGTGCTGCAACCGGCTCCGATCCAGCAGAAGCACGGTACCGACCCGCTGGATGCCCGCGATTGCCCACTGCGGACATATGTCGGTGAAGCTTAGACCGCCGTTTGAGGCGGATGATCGCGGTGACACCGAAAGCCATGTTGACGGTGGTGCCCTTGCCGAGATGCGGAGTCACCACTTGGGCGACCACGAGGTGGAACTTTCATCGATGATCGCTGCGGAAAGGGGATACCGGTGACACTATCCTTTCCGGGTGCGATCAGCCGTCGCTTTGCTCGATCGCGTCGATGCGGTCGGGATAGAAGGCGAGGTGATCCTTGATCTCGGCCACGGCGTCGTAGGGCGCCTCGTAGGTCCAGATCGCATCGACCGACCGCTCGCCGCCGGCCGGAATGCTGAAGTAGGCGGCCTCGCCCTTGTACGGGCAGTGGGTCGTCGTGCCGGAGCGGCGAAGCCCCGCCATATCCACATCCTTACGCGGGATGTATTGGACCGGCGGATAGCTCGCCTCACGCAGGGTCAGCGCTTCGCTTGTGTCCGCGATCACGCGCCCGCCCAGGGTGACAATTACGCGACCCGGGTTCGCCTTGATGGCGATCGGATGGTCGGGTCCGGGAATCTTGATGTTGCGCTCGGTCATGATGGTCTCCTGTTGGGGCCGGGCGGTCAGAGCTTGGAGCCGCCATCTACGCGGAGGGTGTCGCCGGATACCCAGCGCGCGGCGTCGGAGGCGAGAAAGGCGATGGCGCCGGCGATATCGTCCGGCTGGGCCACGCGCTTCAGCGCCTGCATGCCGAGGGTGAAGTCGCGGCCAGCGTCGGTCTTGGCGAAGCCGGACATGTCGGTCTCCACCACCCCGGGCGCCACGGCGTTCACCCGCACACCGCTGGACCCAAGGATCAGGGCGAAGTGCTTGACCAGCGTGTCGATCGCGCCCTTGGTCGCGGCGTAGGCGGATAGGTTCCCCACGGCGGCGTGCGCCGCGAGCGACGAGGTGAAGATGACGCTGGAGCCCTCTTTCAAGATCGGCAGCAATTGCTGGACGAGGAAGTACGGGGCGCGGACGTTGACGGCGAACAGCGCGTCGAAGTCCTCGACGGTCGTCTCCTCGATCGTGGCCGCCTTGGAAATACCGGCGTTGGCGACCAGAATGTCCAGCCGGTCGCCGACGATCTCGCGCACCTTGGCGGCGAGCTTGCGCGCGCCCTGGGGGTCGGAGAGGTCCGCCTCTACGGCTTCGGCCCGCCCACCCGCAGCCCTGATCTGATCGACGACCGAGCGCGCTTCAGCGGCGTTGCGGCCGTAATGCACGAGAACCTGGGCGCCGACCTTGGCAAGCGCGAGGGCGGCGGCGCGTCCGATGCCCCGCGAGGCGCCGGTGACGAGCGCCGTCTTTCCGTTGCACGTTGTCATGAGAATCTACCTTTAGGGGAGGAGTTACGCCGACCGGACGCGCTAGGCGCGCGACCGACCGGCTCGACGAACGCACACCTGCGTCACGCATCCAGGAACAGGGCGGCGTGGGCCAGGAACAGCTCCGGATACTGATAGAAAGGCCCGTGGCTAGAATCCGGATAGATGATGAGCTGCGCGTTCGGCAGGTGCTGTTGCAGCGTGAAGCCGTTGATCGTAGGGATGATCAGGTCGTTGCTGCCGTCGACCACGAGCACCGGCTGATGAATTGTCGCCAGGTAATCCCACACGCCATCGGTCTTGTCGTTCGACTCGACGATCGCCGCGTACTGCGCCGTGGCGGACACCTCGCTGACTTCCGGGCTGCGATCCTGACGGCGGAGCTTGCGCTCGAGGAACTTCAGTCCGGCGGCGCGGCCGGCTGCGTTGGGCAGGAAATGCGCGGCAATCCAGAGATGTTCAGGCGGATCGTAAGTGGCAGAGAAGATTTCGGCGGATTTGCTGGCCGCCGTATCGGCGCCACGCGGTCCCGTGCCCACCAGGATCAGCTTGCGCACCAGATCGGGCGCCTGCACGGCGATCTCCTGGGCGACCTTGCCGCCGATCGAGTACCCCAAGATGTCGGCCTTGCTGATCGCTATCACCTTGATGAAGGCGATGGCGTCGGTCGCCATGGCGGGGATACTCGCCGGCGTCTCGCCTGAGCTGGCGCCAATGCCAGCATTGTCGAACAGGATAACTTCGCGCTGCTGCGCCAGCCCGTCGGTCACGGCCGGATCCCAGTGGTCCATGGTGCCGCGGAAATGGATGTTCATGACGATCGGTACGCCGCCCGTCTTGCCGAAGCGCCGATAAGCGAAGCGGATGCCGTTGGCCTCGACGAACTGGGTTGGAACTGTGGCATGGGTGTAGGTGCTCATGGTGAGAAAACCCTCACTCGGTTGAAGGTCAACTGGCAGTCCTGCCGCCGTTGACGTTGATGATTTGCCCGGTGACGAAGGAGGCCTTGGCCGAGGCCAGGAACAGAATCGCGTCCGCGAGTTCTTCGGGCTTGCCCGCCCGGCGAAGCGGGATCGAAGAAAGCAATCCCGCCTTGCGCTCCTGCGAGCCGGTGAAACGATCGAGCAGCGCGGTCTCGACCGGACCGGGGGCGACGGCGTTGACCCGGACACCGAAAGCGGCGGCTTCCAAGGCCCCGGATTTGGTCAGGCCTTCGACGGCATGTTTGCTGGCCACATAGAGCGACGCGTTGGCAGCGCCGCGGCTGCCCATCGTTGACGAGATGTTGACGATGCTGCCGGACCCCTGGGATTGCATGACGCGAAGTTCGTGCTTCATGCAGAGCAGCACGCCGAGCACGTTCGTTTCGAAGGTCGCCGCGTAAGCCTCTGGCGTCTGATCGATGATCGGAGCGGTTATTCCCTCCGTTCCGGCGTTGTTGACGGCCACGTCGATGCGGCCAAAGCGGACGACGGCTCCTTCGATCAAGGCCCCGACCTCACTCTCACTGCGAACATCAGCCTTGATGAATTGGGCGTCTGCGCCGAGGGCGCGAAGCTCGGTCTCCAATGCCGCGCCGGTCTGGACGTTGCGTCCGGAGACGACGATTTTGTAGCCGTCGCTTGCCGCAGCCAGTGCAGTGGCACGGCCGATACCGGATAGAGCGCCCGTAATTAGAATGACCTGGTCTTTCATCGCCACTTCTCCTTGACCCAGAAAAATAAGGCGAAATTGGCTGCGGCTTCGGTCTGTGGTTTTCATGCCAGCCGATGGCGCTGCCCGTTCGTTGGATCAATTAGGTCTTTGTTGTGCCTACGAAAAAGACTTTGTAAGGTCCCTTCCCATATCTCATAGGCATGGGTTTGGTATGGAGCTCAGGCATCTCCGCTACTTCATCGCCGTGGCCGAGGAAGGAAGCGTGACCGTCGCCGCCGAGAAGCGGCTGCACACCGCTCAGCCTTCTCTCAGCCGCCAGCTCCGGGATTTGGAGATCGAGGTTGGTGCGCCGCTCTTCACTCGCGGCGCACGCGGCGTCCAACTGACCGCTGCCGGGCGCGCATTTCTCGTCCACGCGCGCGTCTCGGTCAGCGAGGCCGGAGAGGCGGTTCAGGCCGCTCGCAGGGCCGGTCGGCCTGCGAAGGCGGTCTTCTCCGTCGGCTTTTTGATGGGACAGGAGGTCGACTGGCTCCCCCACGTCACGCGTATTCTCAGAGCCGAGTTGCCGAAGATCGAGTTCAAGGTGACGAGCATGTTTTCGCCGGACGTTGCTGAAGCGCTACAAAAGGGCGAGATCGACCTCGGCTTCATGCGCGTCGAGCGGCAACCGGACGTGACCTTCGTCATGATCGCGAAAGAGCCGATTGTCGTGGTTTTACCGAGTGACCACCCACTGGCGGAGGAAAGGGAGATCGATCCCATAGCGCTCGAGGGCGAGACCCTCGTGGGGTTCTCCGATTTCGCGATCGTGCTGCGAGAGGTGGTTGAAGGCTATTTGATCGGAAAGGGCATCGAACTCACGCCAAGCCATCGTGTCGAAAACCCCGCGACGATCTTGTCGCTGGTTGCCTCGCTTCGCGGTGTCGCTCTTATGCCAGCTTACATTGAAGCTCTGCTCCCCTGGTCGGTTGTGAGCCGGCCTCTAAAGGGCGAACCTCCAACCATCGACTTAGCCGTAGGCTATCGATCGGACAATCCGTCGCCCGTGCTCAAGACATTCCTCGCCGGGCTCGATCAGCTCATTACCGAGGGGCCAGCAGGCACGCGACAGGCTCGGTAGGACCGCTTACGGCGCTGAGTTGCCCTTCAAGTCGAAGCGACGAACGTCTCGTTCCAGATCACACGGCTGACGATGGACCAAGCGCGATCTCGGAAGGATTTGTTACCCGGGTAACACCGGCCCGAGTGCAAACGAGTATCTCACCGGAACTGAGCGTTTCGCTGCCGTACCCATCACCAAAGGAACCATGGGCGCTGTGCCAAATACCTGGCTCAGGAATGGTATCGCCTCCTGTTCTGAGACGACAAATCGACGTTCGGCTCACGGGCTAGGCGGTTTCGGCGAGACGGGCTGCCCGGCCCTTC
>JAFAYW010000311.1 GCA_019240125.1 Alphaproteobacteria bacterium | reverse complement strand
CGATGATCGGCGTCAGTTTGTCGACGGTGATCGCCTCATAGGGCGATTCCTCCGGGGTGTACTTGATCCGGGGGCCGGAAAAACTGCGCAGCGAACTCATGATGTTCCTCCCGATGATCGGAGCGTACCGGACGCGACCGCCATCTTCACGCCGCGCCGCCGCCCGTGCAACGCCGCGCGCCGCCGTGGCGGCAATCGCCTCACGCTCACTGGCCAAAGACGCGGGCGAAGATCGCGTCGATGTTCTTCATGTGGTAGCCCGTATCGAATGACGCATCGATTGCGTCGGGTGTCAGGTACCGCGTCACCTCCGGATCGGCCTTGAGCAACTCCGCGAAACGGCCGCCGCCATGCCAAGAGGCCATCGCGTGTTTTTGTACGAGGCGATAGGCGTCCTCCCGGCTCGTGCCGGCCTGGGTCAGCGCCAGCAGAAACCGCTGCGAGTCGACGAGGCCGCCGAGCGAGTCGAGATTGGCCTGCATCCGCTCGGGGTAGACGATCAGTTTGTCGATAACGCCCGCGAGCCGCGCCAAGGCGAAATCGAGGGCGATCGTCGCGTCGGGGGCGATGATGCGCTCGACCGAGGAATGCGAGATGTCGCGCTCGTGCCAGGTCACGACATTTTCCAGCGCCGGGATCACCGTCGAGCGCACCACCCGGGCGAGGCCCGTCAGGTTTTCCGACAGGATCGGGTTGCGCTTGTGCGGCATCGCCGACGAGCCCTTTTGACCTTCGGAGAAGAACTCGGCGGCCTCGCGCAATTCGGTGCGCTGCAAATGGCGGATTTCGGTGGCGAGCCGCTCGATCGCGCTGGCGATCAGGGCCAGCACGGTAAAGAACGCGGCGTGGCGGTCGCGCGGGATGATCTGGGTCGAAACCGGCTCCGGCGCGAGGCCGAGCTTTTGCGCGACATAGGTTTCGACACGCGGGTCGATGTTGGCAAAGGTGCCGACCGCGCCGGAAATTTGGCAGGTCGCCACTTCCCTACGGGCGGCGACGAGGCGCTCGCGGTTGCGCGCGAATTCGGCGTAATGGCCGGCGAGCTTGAGGCCAAAGCTGGTCGGCTCGGCGTGGATGCCGTGGCTGCGGGCGATGGTCGGCGTGTGCTTGTGCTCGATGGCGCGGCGCTTGAGGGCGGCCATCACCGCGTCGATATCGGCGAGCAGCAGGTCGGCCGCCTGGGTCAATTGGATCGCGAGGCAGGTGTCGAGCACGTCGCTCGACGTCATGCCCTGATGCACAAACCTCGCCTCGGGCCCGACATGCTCGGCGACGCTGGTCAGGAACGCGATCGTTTCGTGATGCACCTCGCGCTCTATTTCCCTGATGCGGTCGATGTCGAAGCCGCCCTTCTCGCGCACCACTTTTGCCGTGCCGGGCGGGATCACGCCGAGCTCCTCCTGCGCCTCGCAGGCGGCGACCTCGATGTCGAGCTGGATGCGGAAATAGTTTTCTTGCTGCCAGATCGCCGCCATTTGCGGCCGGCTATAGCGCGGGATCATCGTGTCGGTTCCTCCGGCGTGCCGGTTTTGAACGCCAGCGCCATCAATACATCGTCGTGATAGCGCCCTCGGTATTTCGCGGCATCGCGCTCAATACCGTATTCGACAAATCCGAGCCGCTGGTAAAGTCGCCGCGCCGCCACATTGTCGGCGATGACGGTGAGTTGCAGCAACTCGACGTGCTGCCGCGCGTGCTCGATCACCGCCTCGACCAGTCGGCGGCCCAGCCGCGTGTCGCGGTAAGCGGGGCGGACAAACATGCCCCACAATACGCCCTTATGCGCGTGCTTGGGGCCGGCCTGCACGTAGAACCCGGCGACACCCGCCAGTTCATCGCCATTTACGGCGCCAAACACCGCGCATTCCGCAAGGCGCGACGCGAACGCCGCAAGCGGGTACTCCGCTTCGGTTTCGAATGTGCTGCCAAAGGCATCGGGCTCGGTACGCAACGCCTCAAGGCGGATGTCGCGATAGCGAGCCACGTCGTCGGGCGTCAGACGGATGATCTCGGTCACGAGACCAACTCGCGAGCGGCAGTTGCCGGCTCGTAGCCGAGTTGCGTCAGCGCCGCGAGCATGTGCGTCGGTACTGGCGCAGTCGCGCTGATGGCGCGGTCGGCGTAAAGCGGCAACGCGATCGAATGCGCCTGCAGATGCATCTGCATGCCGGACGGGCCGCCATATTGCGGGTCGCCGAGCAGCGGACAGCCGAGCACCGCGCAGTGCACCCGTATCTGATGCGTGCGCCCGGTGCGCGGCCGCAATTCCAGCCAGGTGCGGCCGTTGGCCTGGCCAAAGACGCGGTAATCGGTGACGGCGCGCACCCCGCTCGGGTCCACCACCATCTGCCAGCCGGTGCCGCGGGTCAGCTTCTTGAGACCGGTCTCGATACGGCCTTGCAGCTCTGGCGGCGCGCCGGCGACCACCGCCCAATACACCTTCTCGACATTACCCTCGGAAAACAGCCGGCCGAGCCGCCGCAACGCCTTTGGATGGCGCCCCAATACCAGGCAGCCCGACGTGTCGCGGTCGAGCCGGTGCGCCAGCGCCGGCGGCCGCGGCAGGCCAAAACGCAACAGCGGCAACCAATGTTCGAGATGCGGTCCGCCGGCCGGCCCCGAATGCACCGGGATGCCGGCCGGCTTGTCGAGAATAATGACGAGCCCATCGCGAAACAGCACGCGATCGGCGATTCTCGATGGGGTGAAATCCATACGCGTAAAATCGTGGCGCGGCGGTCGCGGCGCAACCCGGTAGCGGTGCAAGCGGGTGACGCAAACCGGCACGGTTCGCGTTAATCTAAGGGGACTGAAGCGGAGTGGGCACGATGGCTATGCCGACCGATCTCGATGTCGAAACCTTTGTCTTTGGCGATGACGGCGTGGTTCCGAACAACACTCTGCCGCTGGTGCTGTATCGCGGCGCCTTGCCGGAGAGCAGCGACCGCGCCGGGGATTGCGAGCGCCTGTTCGCCGCGAATGGCTGGCCGGGCGCGTGGCGCAACGGCATCTATGGTCACCACCATTATCACAGCACCGCGCACGAGGTGCTCGGCATCGCGCGCGGCCATGCTCGCATCACGCTCGGCGGCGAGCAGGGGCAGACACTGGAACTCAGAGCCGGCGATATCGTAGTGGTGCCAGCCGGGGTGGCGCATAAGCGCGAGAGTTCGAGCAACGATCTTGTCGTGATCGGCTCCTATCCGCGCGGGCAGAAGCCGGATATTTGCGCGGCCGACGCCAGGCGGCACGCGACGTCCGCCGCACGCGTTGGATCGGTGCCCCTGCCCGATGCCGATCCGGTAAGCGGACAAGCCGGCCCGCTGCTTGATTGCTGGAAGCGTGGGGCTCTCTAACCCCGCACGACGGGAACAGGTGCCGGAGCGGGTGGTGCGTTAGGCGGCGCATTTCCCAGGCAGCGGCCGGAATAGAGGATCTCGCCGCCATTGCCGAACGGGCCGACCGCATCCGGCACAAAGCGCCTTGTGTCGACGACATAGCCGTCGGCGCACATCGCGTGCGCCTGCAACGCGTCGGCCAGCCAATCGCGTCGGATGCGCTCGGCCGAACCGTCGTCGTTCTCGGTCATCACCGTGCTGGTATGCGCGCTATAGAGAAACGCGTTCGGACCGCTCGCCGAGAAACCCTCGATGCGATCGGAGCCGGCGCAACCGGCAAGCGATAAGAAACACAGCAACACCAGCGTACGCATCAGGCCGTCTCCAACGATGGGACGATCCTCTATTCCCGATTCTGCGGCGCGGAGCAAGCGCCCAGGGTCGCAGATGGTTGCATGGCGGTTGCATGGTTGTCGCGAGCATGGCGAATGTAAGTCGCGCTCGCCCGTTATCGAGCGTGCAATTCTGAGGCAAGGCGTGGATCGGCATAACAATTTCGACGTGCTGCGGCTGGTTGCCGCCACCACCGTCATTTTCTCGCACGCCTTCCTCCTGGCCGAGAATTCGCAGGATCACGATCCGCTGATGATCATCACCGGCGGTCAGACGATTCTCGGTCTGGTCGGCGTGTTCATGTTCTTCACGATCAGCGGCTACCTCGTCGCGCAGAGCTTCGAGACGACGCGGTCGTCCATCGTGTTTCTCGCCAAGCGGGCGTTGCGCATCTTTCCTGGCTTGATCGTCTGCGTGCTGGTGTGCGCTTTTGTGATCGGCGCCGCCGTCACCCGGCTGCCGCTGCGCGAATACCTCGCGCGGCCCGAGACGTATCTGTTCGTGGCGCATAACTCGATCCTCGACATCTATTACAATCGATTGCCGGGGGTGGAGTTCTGGAACGGGCTGATCGGCGGCATCGTCAACGGACCGCTGTGGAGCCTGCCGTGCGAGGCGATGCTCTACCTGATGCTGTTCGTCCTCGGCGCCTGCGGTCGCCTGACCCTGCCGGTCGTGTTGGGGCTGGTTGCGATCGGGGTCGGCGCCTTGTGGGTCGACGCCAGCAAGTTCATCGGCGGCGTCTTCTGGCTGCTTGGATTTTTTGCCGCCGGCATGTGCTGCTACAAGCTCCGCGCGGTGCCGGCATTCTGGCGCCGGCGCTGGGCATTGCTGGCATTGGCGGGGCTCGCGCTCAGCATCCCCGCCAAGCTGTTCCTGGTGTGCTTCCCGATCTTTGGCAGCTATCTGACGATCTGGCTGGCGCTCACGCCGAGGCTGCGGCCGCTGCCGGCGGCGCGCTATGGCGATATCTCCTACGGGCTTTACATCTATGGCTGGCCGATCGAGCAATGCGTTGTCTATGCCTCGGGACAGACCGCGCCATGGTGGCTCGTCTTCGCGATTTCTCTGCCGGTCACCGCGGCGGTGGCCTTCCTGTCATGGCATCTTGTGGAGAAGCGGTGCCGCTGGCGCGGCCGATCAAGCGCAGCTCGAGGCATGCCCGCCGCGGGGCCGGCCGCCGACGCGGCTATTCGGCGGGTACCGGCTGCTGTTGCGCCAGACGCATCCGCCGGGTGCGCAGCGGCTTCAGCACCAACAAGGCCATAATCACGACGACGAAATTCATCAGCGCCGTTGCCAGGAACACGCCGCGCCAATTGCCGGTGGCGGCCTCCAGGATATTCGCCAGCGGGACAAGAAACGCCGAGGCGCCCTTGGCGGTATAGAGCAGGCTGAGATTGGTGGTGGCGTATTTCGGCCCGAACGTGTCGGTGCAGGTCGACGGGAACAGGCTGAAAATCTCGCCCCAGGTCAGAAAGATGAGCCCGGCGAACACGACAAATGCCCAGGGTGAGGTGCCGGCATAGCCGAGCAGCCAGTAACTCACCCCGCCGAGGCCAAACGCGATCGCCATGGTGTTCTCGCGGCCGATGCGGTCCGAAATCCAGCCGAAGAGCGGCCGCGCCGCGCCGTTAGCGATATTGTCGAACACCAAGGCGACGGTCAGCGTCGTCGCGCCGGCCATGATGACGGTATCGGCGACGTGGTAGTCGCGAGCGATTAGCGCGATCTGGGCGGTCGCCATCAGGCCGCTGGCCGAGACCAGCACGAACATCGCGTAAAGCACCCAGAACACCGGCGTCATCACGACCTGGCCCGGCGTATAGCTGACCGTGGACTGATTGACCTTGACCTGCCCGGCGGAAGGCACTTCGCTGGGAAGCGGATGGCGTTGGAACCACGCCAATATAAACACGATGGCGCCCTGTCCCAGGCCGAACCAGAGAAACGCGGCGCTGTAGCCGCTGGTCGCGATGACTTCGCGGATCGGGATAACGGTCAGAGCGGCGCCGGCGCCAAACCCCGCGGCGGTCAGCCCGACGGCCAGCCCGCGATGATCGGGGAACCACTTGACCGCGCTGCCGACACAGGTGGCGTAGATCGCCCCGGCGCCGATGCCGGACACGACGGCCCCGAGATAGAGCAGCGCCAGACTGTCGGCCCAGGCATTGATCACCCAGCCGAACGCGACCAGCAGGCCGCCAGCGGCGACGACAAGTTTTGGGCCGAGCCGGTCGGCCAGCCATCCCTCAACCGGCGTGAGCCATGTCTCCAGCGCCACGAAGATGCTGAAGGCGATCTGGATGTCGGAGACCGCCCAATGATGCGCCTCGCTGATCGGCTTGACGAACAGCGTCCAGCCGTATTGCAGATTGGCGATCATCACCATGCAGGCGACGCTGAGGAATAATTGCAGCCAGCGGTTTGACGACCCTCGAGGCTCCGTGTACCTGCCCGCGTTTACCATTTTCGTCTCGTTGCGTTTCGTTCTGTCTTTGCCGCGGCGCGCCGCCGGGTTTTTAGCCCGCTTCGTCTAGCATTGTCGAAATAGATCGAGCAGTTTCTATTTGGTCAAATCGACCTCTACGACAAGATCATGCCGGATGATGGTCTCTCACCTGCGCGTGAGCTTTTATGTCCCACGTGCACTTGCGAGTGACGCGCGCTATTACCCGACTCATAGGGCGTAAGTGATTACACTTCCCTTAAGGCGCGAATGGTCGGTATCGGTGAGCCGTGATGGCATTTATGCGGATGAGCGCCAGTGCTGCGATAGTGGCAGCTGTGTCCCTGTGCGTGCTGCCTCGGGCAAATGCCGATGACAAGACGGACGCCTCGGGCATGCAGTTGCCGGCGCATGTCGAAACGCACCGCACGGTGCAACTCGCGGGCAAGCCCGTTGATTACGATGCGATCGCCGAGACAATCGGCCTGACCGATCAAAAGGGCGAACCGACCGCCTCGATCTTCACGATCTCGTATCTCGCGAAGTCGTCAGGCGGGGCGCCGCGATCTGTCGCCTTCGTGTTCAATGGCGGCCCGGGCGC
This sequence comes from Alphaproteobacteria bacterium, assembly GCA_019240125.1. Lineage (GTDB taxonomy): Bacteria > Pseudomonadota > Alphaproteobacteria > ATCC43930 > CGMCC-115725 > DATARH01. Next base: position 5,893 of record JAFAYW010000311.1, on the reverse strand, counting down.
TGCCTCGGTGTTCCTGCAGCTCGGCGCGATCGGGCCGGTTGTCCTCGACATGCCTGGCGACGGGCGCGCGCCGGAGCCGCCGGTACGGCTCGTCGATAATCCCGACAGCTGGCTCGCCTTTACCGATCTCGTCTTTGTCGATCCGGTCGGCACCGGTTTCAGCCGCGCCACCGGCAAGGACGGCAACGCCGACAAGTCGTTCTGGAATGTCCATGCCGATCTCAGCTCGCTCGCCGCCGTGGTCCGACGCTGGCTGATCCGGCATCAGCGCTGGGGCTCGCCGGTATACCTGGTCGGCGAGAGCTATGGCGGACTGCGCGCGGCGGCCCTGCCCGATACAATGGCCCGCGATGTCGGGGTAACGGTCAACGGCATGGTGCTGCTGTCGCCGGCGCTCGACACCGAGATATTGCACCCCGATACCACTGATCTTCTCGCTCCGGCATTCGAAATACCGAGTTTCGCGGCCAGCGCGTCAGTCTTGTCGGGGCAGCCGGCGGATAAGCTGGACATGGCCCCGGTCGAGCAGTTCGCGCTGTCGGATTATCTGCTCGGGCTGGCAGCGATGCGCGGTGTTCCCGGTGGCAACGACCCGTTTATCGCCCGTATCGCGGGGATGACCGGCCTGTCCGAAGATATCATCCGCCGCGAGCGCGGCCGGGTCACTGGTGGCGTCTTCACGCATGAATTGCGGCGCGCCCAAAGCAGCATCCTCAGCCTCTATGACGCGACCGTCGGGCGCGCTGGCGACGCCAACCCGTGGAGCGATCGCGCCGGCGACCCGGTGCTCGACCCCGCGACTGCCGCATATACCTCGGGGTTCGAGCAATATGCCGAGGGCACGCTCGGCTACAAGACCGAGCAGCCCTACTACACTCTGTCGCACCAGGTGGCGCAGCAATGGGATTGGGATGGAGCCGCCGGCCACGAAAGCGGCCTCGGGCTCGCCTTGTCGTCGCTGCAGAACACCCTCCTGGCGCATCCCGGTACCAAGGTGCTGATCGCCAACGGCCGCTATGATCTCGTGACGCCGTATCTCGCGTCGCGCTGGCTGATCGATCAGCTGGCGATCCCGCCGGAAATCCGCGACCGGATCAGGCTGCGGGTCTACGAGGGCGGTCACATGATGTATATGCGGCCGCCCTCGCGTGCGGCGCTGAGTGCCGATGCGGCCGCCCTCTTCGCCACCGACGCGGCCCCGGCGCACTGACCGCCCGCCGCGTTCGGCACTGGCGGCGCGTGCGGCCAGCGCCGCGACACCGCCGCCGCATGAACGCGACTTTGTGCCGATTTGCGGGCTGGCGGCGGTGCAGGCGCTGGTCGAGCGCGACCCGCGCCGCATCGAGCGGCTGTTCTTCGAGCCGCGTTTCGCGCCGGCGCTGCTGGCGGCGCGTCGGCTGCTCGCGGCGGCCCGCAAGCCCTACCGCGAAGTCGCGGCCGAGGAACTGGCGCGCATCGCCGGCACGGTGCGGCATGCCGGGGTCGTCGCCATCGCACGCCCGCGCCCCCTCGCGGATTTCGACTCCGGTCGCGTCGCGGGATGGGCGCGGAGCGGGCGCCTGGTGCTGGTGCTCGACGGCGTGGGCAACCCGCATAATCTCGGCGCGATCGTGCGCAGCGCGGTCTATTTCGGTGTCGAGCATGTGATCCTGGCGGATCGGCCGGAGCAGGCTTTCCCCTCCGCCGCCAGCTATCGCATCGCCGAGGGCGCGCTCGAAAGCGTCACCCTCCACCGCGCCGCTCTCGCCACCGCATTGCCGTTATTGCAACGGCACTTCCGGCTGGTGGGAAGCGCACTCGCCCACGGCACGCCTCTCGCCTCGCTGCGCGGCGGCCGTCCGGTCGCGCTCGTACTGGGTAATGAGGAGCTGGGTATCGATCCGGCCACTCTCGCGCTGTGCGACACGGTCGTTACCATCCCAGGCGCCGGCAGTGGCGTGCAGTCGCTCAACGTCGCCGCGGCCGCCGCGGTAATGCTTTACGCGCTCTGCGGGGCTTGAGCCGGGCGGCGCAGCGATGTCAGCAGCTGCTCGAAGGCTGCAGTCAGCGCATCGGCAGGGCCGCTCTGCGCCTCGACGTGGCGCAGCAGCAGCGCCGCCGCCTCGATCGTCGACAGCGCGTCGCGCCGCGGTTCGCGCCGCACCACGCCGAGCTGCGACGGCCGTGCCGGATTGAGTACGATCCGTTGCAACTTCAGCAGCCATGAGTTGCGCCACCACAGCGTCTTGGCTTGGCTCCAGGTGCCGTCGAGCAGCACGACGCCCTCCAGCCCGCGCAACACGGGCGCCGGGTCGGCTACCGCCTCGCCGTTGCGTTCCAGTACAAGCAGCTCGCGGTCGGGGGCGAGTGCCGCCGGCCGCGTCGACCCCAGATACAGGACGCCCCAGCGCCTCGGGTCGGCGGGCCGGCCGAGCGCCTTCGCCAGGTTTGGCCAGGACAGGCCGGTGACGAGCTGCGCCCGGCGCAACGTCGCGACGGTCAGCACCGCGGTGGCGCGTGCCTCCCGCACCTCCTGCGGGTGTTGCAGGATCAGCAGGAAAAGCCGGTTGGCGGCCGGCGCGATGGGGCTCCCAACGTAGCCGGTGGGACGGGCTGTATCGCTCATAACTGGCCGCGCAGACGCAGCTCGACGATCTGGCGCGTAAAGCGCGGGAGATTGCTCGTCGAGGCGCGCAGACCGTAGGTGTATTCCAGATCGGCGAGCAGATTTGTGTTGATGACATAGCGCGCGCCCACTTTGGCCTCATATAGATCGCTGCTGCCGCCGGCGCCGGCGAAGTCGGCGTTGATGTAGCCGATCGAGCCGTGAACGATGAAGCGCGGCTGCAATGCCTCCTCGATGCCCAGGCGGACCGCCGTCTGCAGATAACCGGGCGATCCGAGAATGCTCGATTCCTCGATGCTGCGCCTCAGCTCGAAGCGCACCGAGGTGTCGTCATCCGGCCGCCATTCCAATTTGCCGCCGAAATCGACCGCGCTGAGCGGGCTGACCAGATGGCTGTCGTAATCCTGGCTGAGATAGCCGGCGTAGATCTCGCCGGCGGCAAAGCCGGGCACCTTGAATGACGTGCCGAGATCGACCTGATAGCCGGTGGAGCTGCGGTCGACGCCATCGGGCTCATGCGTCGAGTTGTATTCGCGTCGGTTCACCACGGCGCCGATAAACGCGTTGTATTGCGACACGATCTGATAGGTCATGCGCGGCGCCAGCGCGTAGGTGACGTGGTCGCGGGCGGTTTCGGGGACGACGCCGCCATTGGGCAGGGCGACATTGTTGTAGCCGTATGAATCCACCATGAGATCGAGCCGCAATCCGAGCGGCGCCGGCTCAACGACAAAAGACGACTTGCCGGAGGTGACGGTGAATTGCGTCGGGCTGACGCCCTGCACCGGCACCAGCGCGCCGCGATCCTCATGCAACAGCTGATAGCCGCCGCCCGCCAGCACATAGGCGTTGGGTGCGAGATCGATGCGCCCGGTGCCCTCAACGCTGATATCGCCGGTATTCTCGCGGTCAAAGGTGGCGAACTGCCGGACCTCGCCCTGCGCCCGCAGACTGAAGGCGTGGCGGGGCAGGTCGGATTCAATGTCAACACCGGGAATGATGCTGGTGAACCAGTCGCCGTGCGCATTGTGATTGCTGGCGAAGATGTTGGTATCGTAGGTGCCGTCGACCTCGATAGATGGCGTCACGATGGCCGACCCGACCCGCATGCCGGAGGCGGCATCGGCGTCGATCGCGCGTTGCAGGACGCTCAGAACCTGGCTCTCGGGGTCATCCGCGACGGCCGGCCGCGTCCCGGCCATGCCGGTTGCCGCAACGACGCCAAGCGCCAGCCGGCCCCAAACCCAGCTGCCGGACGCGGACGCGGCAGCGGCCGGGCGCCGAAAGCGGCGCCGCCGTCGGGTCTGTGTCGGCGGTGGTGCAAAACGCAGCATAGGCAACCGATTCTCGCTTGCAGCATGGGTTAATGTGAAGCCAGTTCCGCAATCTACCGGTTTTGTTGCGGGATGCGTTGCAACTATGTCGCGTCGTTGCACGTCTGCATCGAATGACGTAAGCCGAGCGTGCGGCCCGCAGGCGCGGGATGAAGTGGGAGCGGTAATGCGATTCTGGCTGTTGGCCTTGGCTGCGGCCGGCCTGAGCGCGTGTTCGGCGCTCGGACTGGCACCGGCAGGAGACGCGCCGCCCGACTGGCAGACCGCGCGCGGCACTCGCCTGAGCCTGGCCGAACTCGATGCCCTGCGCGTCTCCTGCGAGCATCGCGGCGGCGCCGGACCGCTCGACAGCGACCAGCCGGTGCCGAATCCCATTCGCGACAACCCGATCTATCACCCCGGCGGCGAGGGGTTGGCTAACGCGCCGCCAACCGGGATTTCGGCCGCCGACCGAACGCTCGAGCTGGGAACGCGCGTCGCCGCCTTCATTCCCGGTTCGGTCGATCAATGCCTGCTCGACAAGGGGTTGGTGCAAGTGCCGCGATAAGCGCGCTGCGCGCTTTCCACTGCTGCGCTTCCGGCTCTATTTTGCGAGGGTGAATGTCGCCGCGCTCTCGCCCCGCGCCCGTCAGCTGATCGTGATGCTGATGGTGTCGTGCGCGCTGTTCATGCAGAACCTCGATTCGACGATCATCGCGACCGCCTTGCCGACGATCGGCCGGTCGATCGGCGAAAGCCCGCTGCGCCTCAACGTCGCGATCACCTGTTATCTGCTGAGCCTCGCGGTGTTCGTGCCGATCAGCGGCTGGACCGCCGACCGCTTTGGTGCCCGCCGCGTATTCAGCGCCGCGATCATCATCTTCACGATCGGCTCGATCGCCTGCGGCTGCTCGCAATCGCTATGGCAATTGGTGGTCGCGCGCATCGTCCAGGGCATGGGCGGCGCGATGATGGTGCCGGTCGGTCGCCTCGTATTGCTGAAGACGGTGCCGCGCAGCGAATTGGTCCGGGCGATGTCGTATGTCAGCGTGCCGGCCTTGATCGGCCCGGTGATCGGGCCGCCGCTCGGCGGCTTCATCGTCACCTACAGCTCGTGGCGCTGGATTTTCCTGATCAACATCCCGGTCGGCATCCTTGGCGTGCTGCTGGTCAATGTGTTTGTCGAAAACCTGCGCGAATCGACGGTCCGGCCGTTCGATCTCCCCGGCTTTATCCTGACGGGGATCGGTCTGGCCGCGCTCGCCTTCGGGTTCGAGACGATCGGGCGGGGCCAGTTTTCGCTGCCGGTCAGCATCGGATTGCTGGTCATCGGAGCGGCTTGTATCGCCGTGTATCTGCGGCACGCGCGCCGCATCGATCACCCGATCGTCGATCTGTCGCTGATGCGCATCCCGACCTACGCCAACACAACGATCGGCGGCTTCATCTTCCGCGCCGGGCTCGGCGCCTTGCCGTTTCTGATGCCGCTGATGCTGCAGGTCGGGTTCGGCATGAACGCGTTGTCATCCGGCCTCTTGACCTTCGCCAGCGCGGCCGGCGCGATGACGATGAAGATGACCGTCAGCCCGATCATCCGCACCTTCGGCTTCCGTCCGGTCCTGGTCGGCAACGCGGTGATCTCCGCCGCCTTCCTGTTTTCCTACTCGTTTTTCCGCCCGACCACGCCGCACGTGATCATCTTCCTCGCCTTGTTGAGCGGCGGCTTTTTCCGCTCGTTGCAGATGACCAGCATCAACACGCTGAGCTATGCCGATGTGCCCTCCAACATGCTCAGCCGCGCCACCAGCCTAACCAGCATGGCGCAGCAATTGTCGCAAAGCGTTGGCGTCGGCACCGGCGCGATGATCCTGGCGCTGCTATTGCGCGCGCATGGCGGCGGCAGGCCGGGGCCGGGCGATTTCTCCTTCGCCTTCGCCGCCGTCGGGCTGATGTCGATGCTGTCGGTGCCGTTCTT
>JAFAYW010000242.1 GCA_019240125.1 Alphaproteobacteria bacterium | reverse complement strand
CGCGCCAGACAGAACACCCCGTCATCGGTAAAGCAATCGACGATGCGCTCGACATCGCGGCTGTTGAACGCGGCGGAGATCGCACGCATCAACTCCATTGTAACTGCCATAGGCGTTCACTCCTCATAGTGGGATCACCAGCAGCGTGTCGAAGCGGCTACTGTCGCAAACGACGATCCGCTCGGCAAATAACAGTCGCCCCTCGATCTCACGAACTCGGTCGAGATAAACGCCCGTGGCGAACAGATCTGTCGTGCCGTCGCGCATCGTGCGGGTGACGAGAAACGGTGTTTCCGCCTTGACACCGTCGGACTCCTCACCGCGAATCAGCGGCAATCCGATGATGTGACGATAGCTGTGCCGCTCGAAGATGTTGGCGCCGCGCAAGGCGGTGATGCGGTCGCGCAGCATTGCCTGGCTATCGGCATAGACGATGCCGGCGGCGTAACCGCGCTTGTGGTTATCGGCCGAGGTGATCTTGTAGAGACACTCCGGCACGAAGAAATCCGGCCATTCCTCGAGCCGGTCGCTGTCGATTGTGGCGGCGTATTCAGCGAACAGCGCAGCCAGACGCAGCAACATCGGATCACACCCCGACCATGTCGCGCCACAGCCCCCAAAAACCGCGGATTGCAGCCTCGGTGGCGCGCGTTTCCTGGCTGGTGGTGCCGGAACCACCCATCTGCATGATCGAGGCTTCGTCAGAGGCGGTGGCGATCCCGCGTTCGACGAATCCGCCGACACAGCCATCCTCCATCGACACAAACCCGGCCGGGCCGCCGAGATTCAGGTGACGCAAGCGGCGCTGCCGCATCTCCGGCGTGTCATCGGCATAACCGAGATAAATCCATTCGAGATCGGTGCGATCGACACCACGCGGGGTGAAGAAACGCAGTGCCATCGCGTTCTGCGTCTTCTGTACAACAAAGTTCGGATACACGGTGACGATGTGCTGCCGGATGAGGTCGGGATGTTCATCGACGACATCGAGCAAGCTTTCGTCACGCAGGCGGAATTCGTCATCGACCGAGCGCATGCCGTCATAGGCGGTGTCGTTCGCCTCGGTCGGCGCGATGGTGGATGAGACGCTGTTGCCGCCATTCGGACTGACAACGATGCCGCCGCCCTGGCTCAGTCGATTGATCTTGAAGGTGGCGAAAAACAAATGCAGCAGGCTGGCATGGTAGGAATCGCGGACGTTTTCCGCGTACATCTTCCAGTTGTTCGGCAACACCTCGGTGAAGCGGCCGATGATTTCGAGCCGGCGGCCGGCGACGACGCGTTCGAGCCGCGGCAACACCTCGGGACCGAGATAGGTTTCGATGTCCGGGGTCGCCTCGGAAAACGTGCCAAATATCAGGCCGTGCAGGGAGGTCAGCCGCATCTTGCGCGGGCCGTGCTCGTCGAGGCGAAAGGCGGCATCCATGCCGCCTTGGCCGCGCACGCCGCGCTGAAACGCCACCGATTTCAGATTGCCGCGGAGGTCATAGCGCCAGGCATGGTAGACGCACTGAAAATCCTCGGCGCCCTTGCCTTCATTATCCAGGCAGATCAAGGCGCCGCGATGCACGCAGCGGTTCTCGAACGCCGTCAGGTTTCCTTCCGCGTCGCGCACCACGACGACCGGCATCTGCCCGACTGAGGTGGTGCGCCAATCGCCGGGCTCGGCGATCTCGGACTCCAGGCAGAGGAAATTCCATACCGGCCCTTCGAAGACCCGGCGCTGTTCTTCCTTCATCAGCGCCTCATCCTGGTACACCCAGAACGGCACGCGCGTCAGATCGCCTTGCCAGCTATGCTCTTCGGAACCGCGATTCTTTAGCATCGGTGAAATCCTGCCGTTCACGAGACTTTAGACTCGACAGGCGTATGACAAAACCCTCGCCCGCAGCGCGGGAGAGGGGGGACCGGCCGCGTAGCGGCTGGTAGGTGAGGGTCTGATGCAAAAAATCTTCAAGTCCCTCACCCGTCACCGACCTGCGGTCGGCGCCACCCTCTCCCGCAGTGCGGGAGAGGGGATAGGCTCGCGCGATTGCCCGCCAAGCAGGCACTCGGCTATCCTGGCCCGATGCAGCTCGCTTCCAAAGCCTACGATGTCGATGATGTGTGGGCGGCGCAGGAGATGTTCCACGCCAATGGCTGGACCGATGGCCTGCCGGTGGTGCCGCCGACGCGGGAAGCGGTGGCCGCCTGCCTCGAATGGGCCGGGGCCGAGCCGGCGCAGCTGATCGGGGTCGAGCCGGTGCGCGGCGTCGCGATCAATGCCGAAAAACTGGCGATCAACGCGGTGATGGCCGGCTGTCTGCCGATGCATTTTCCGGTGGTGCTGGCGTGTTTCGCGGCGATGCTGCGGCCGCCCTTCCTGTTGCATGGCGCCACCGCCTCGACCGGTGGCTGCGCCGTGTTGATCATATTGAATGGGCCGATCCGCCAGGAGATCGGTGCCGTCGGCGGGTTTAACGCGCTCGGTAACAGCGATCGCGCGACGGCGGTGATCGGCCGCGCGATCCGGCTCGCGCTGATCAACATCCTCGAGGTGCGGCCCGGCGGCATCGATCGCTCGACGCTGGGCCACCCCGGAAAATTCTCGTTCTGCATCGCCGAGGAGGAAGAGGCGACCGGCTGGGCGCCCTTGTCGGTGCAGCGCGGCCTGCCGCCGGAGATGTCGGCGGTCACCGTGATGGCGGCCGGCGCGCCGCGCCAGATCATGAACGAGTGGACGACCGAGCCCGAGGAAATCCTCGAAACCTTCGCCGCCGAAATCCGCGCCAATATGCGGCATTATTCGATTTGGCCGGGCAATTACGCCCTGATCGTGCCGCAACAATTGCGCGAGCACCTGGAAAATGCCGGCTGGGATAAAACCCGCATCGCCGAGTTCGTGCACCAGCGCGCCCGCATCTTCCGCCGGGAATGGGCCGAGGTCGGCAAAAGCGCCGTGGTGCGCGACCGCGGCGACAGCGAATACGCCGCGATGGAGAGCCCTGACCAGTTGCTGGTGGTCGCCGCCGGCGGGCCGGCCGGCGGGTTTGGCGCGGTGATCCCGCCCTGGCTCGGCGACAAGAGCCGCGCCGTCACCGAACCGATCGGGGTCTGCCTAGATTGCGAACCCGGCCACGTCTAATGGACGAAGTCATAAGCGGAGTTGTCGTCCCTGCGCAGGGACGACAATTTGGAGAGATACCTACAAGCCGGGGCGATACTCAGGAGGAGGCTGATGCCGCTGCAAGTCCTTGATCCGACCAATGAGACGGCCCCGCCGCTGGGGCGGTTGGCGCCGCGCCTTGACGGCCTCGCCGGCAAGACGGTCGGCTTCATCTCAAACGGCAAGGAAGGCACCAAGGGCTTCTTTGGCCATCTCGACCGCAT
>JAFAYW010000138.1 GCA_019240125.1 Alphaproteobacteria bacterium | reverse complement strand
CGGCGGGTTTTTTGGCCCGACCATCGTCGGCTGGGCCAAGGACATGACCGGTAGCTTCGCTGGCGGGCTCTATGCACTGGCGGCGTGCGCGCTGATCTCAGCTATGGTCTCGCTGTTTACCCTGCGCATCCCCTCGTCGGTGCGCTCGGGCGAGCTGGCGCCGGCCGAGTAGCGGCCGCTTTTTGGCATGAAAACCCCTCGGTTGGCCCGACCGAGGGGGTTTTCTTTATTTTTGATCCGCGCCGTGTCTAACGCGCGAACGCAGCCTTCAGCGCGGCGGCGCAATCGGCGATGGCACGTCGCGCGGTGCCGATCAGACGCCCGTAGCGGATAAAGCCGTGGTTGATGCCTTGATAGACGGTCAGCGAGCAGGGTACCCCGGCCGCCTTTAGCGCCGCCGCCATGTTGCTGCTGTCGTCCTGCAGTGGGTCGAGGCTGCCGACGATGAGATGCGCGGGCGCCAAACCGTTCAAATCGGCAAGGATCGGAGCGGCCCGCCAATCCTTCATCTGCCCGGGGTCTTCGAGATAAGTCTCCCAGATCCACCGCACCTGGGTCTGCGACAACCCGGCGCCACGGCCGAATTGCTGCCAGGACGGGCTCTCGCTGTCGGTTGAGAAGACGCCGTAAATCAGCAGCTGAAACTTGACCGCCGTCTCGCCGGCATCGCGCATCGCAAGGGCGGTTGCCGCCGCCAGATTGGCGCCGGCGCTGTCGCCACCGACCGCGAGGCGCGCAGGATCGATGCCCCAGCTGCTGCCTTCCCGCGCTGCGAGCTTGGTCATCGCCAGCATCTCCTCGAAGGCGACCGGGAACTTGACCTCCGGCGATAGCTGATACTCGACCGAAAGCGCCGCGACACCGCTCTGCCGTACAAGATCGCGAAGCATATGGTGCCAGCTCGGCACGCTGCCCTGCATGAACCCGCCGCCATGCGCATAGACCAGCAGCGGAGGACGCTCGACCCCGTCCGGCAGATAGAGATGGCACGGCACCTGACCATGCGGGCCAGGCAGCGTCAGGGCCCGCTCGACCTTCAGCGGCTCGGAACCCTCACCAAGAAACGCGCCGATCTTCTCCTGCGCCGCTCGTACCTCGGTTAGCGAGGCAACCGTCCGGTCAGGCGCCACCAGCCCCTTGCTCTGCAACAATTGTCCGGCTGCCACCAGCTCCGGATCGATCCATGGCGACGCATCGTTCATCTCGGCTCTCCAGTTCGTTGACGCACTCTGAAGCCTTTCACCCCCAAACTGGGGAGAAGGTCCATTGGTTACTCGGCCGCCTGCCGCGCCGCCTCCGTCGTGGTCGCGGCGGGGAGGCGTGGGAGGACTTCCTTGGCCATCAGGCGGATGCCCTTTTCGGCTTCCTGATGCGTCAGAAAGCCCGATCGGCCGACAAAGATGAAATGGCCGAAGCCGCCGACCTTGTCGTAGATGTCCATGATCTGGCGGTAAACCGTGTCGGGGCTGCCGGCGCACAGGATGCCGCGGGCAATCGCCGTTTCGGCATTGATCCCGATCAGGCTGTCGGCTGGGCGGCCGCGCGCCGCTGCGCTGCGCCAGATATTCGGCGCCATTTCCGGCGGGTTGCGGCCGGGGAGGAATTTTGACATTTGCGGCGCCTGCTTGAGGCTGGTGTTGAGGAACCACAGCAACTTGCTGCCGATCTCGACGCCTTCCTTGTCGGTGTCGCCGACATAGCACAGCGCCGCGTAGGCAAAGCGGTCGGTGCCCGGCGCCGGCAGGCCGATCTCGCTGCGCGCGTTGCGGTAGGCGTCAAAGGCGCGCTTGCTGGCCTCGGGGCCGCGCAGCACCAGAGCGTTGACATAGCCGCGCCGGCCGCATTCGGCGGCGGTCAGCGGGTCGCCGGTCGCGGCCCAGAATTGCGGGTGCGGCCGCTGGTAGGGACCGGGCCACAGATTGATGTGGCGATGCGTGAAGTATTTACCCTCAAAGCTGACCGGACCGTCATGCGAGGTCAGCGCCAGTTTGATGACGTCGATTGCCTCCCAGAAGCGGTCGACAAAGCGCACGGGGTTGGCGTTGCCGGAGGTCATCTCGCTATCGCCGGATTTGACAAAGCCGATCTCCAGCCGCCCCTTCGAGATCGTGTCGGCGGTGGCGTATTCCTCGGCGATGCGCACCGGGTCGGGCCGGATCGACACCAATGTGCCGAGCGACAGGATGCGCGCCTTTTTGGTTTGCCGCGCCGCGATGCCCATGATCATCGGGCTCGCGCCATAGAGGCTGTTGATCCCGGAATGGTGCTCGATCGAGACGATATTGACGCCCATCTCGTCGCACAGCAGATGCTCGTCGAGGCATTCCTCGAACAGATCCGCCGCGAGCTTCGGGTCGCAATACTTGTTCGGTAGGCTGGCGCGCACCGAATCGGCGGCGTCGAGCACCTTCTGATCCACATACGGATAGGTGTTCTCGCAGTGATACCAGACCTGCATTCCGTTCTCCTGATTAACGACCCTAGGGGCTTGGCAGCGTTGCGCGCCAATCTATACCGGAAATCCGCGCAGCTGTTTACATCGGCGCGGTCGGCCTGAGAATGCGGTCGATATCAGAGCCGCCGGTCGGGTGATGCATGCCAATCTTCACCACCAGCTCTCTCAGGGTGAGCAGGACGTGAGTCGGATAAGCAGTGGTCCGATCCGCGCGGTGGCGCCGGCCTCCGAGCTCGCGGTGCATCACGAGCGCACCTCATACTTTTATCGACAAAACTCGATGAAATCGAACTTTGTTCAAGTTGATTGTCGCATCGAGAGGCCGGCATGAAGGTGTATATTGCAGGTCTTTCATTTGTTGTATTGATACGAAATCAGACGAAATCAAACTTGAGCTTCACGCGCGGATATCGAGAATTCGGACCGTGCTGACGTCATCGATGTAAAGAAAAAAATCTTTGCCGCCGGCTGCATGTTTGAGCCGGTCCGACGGCGTAGGCGCCTGTCAGCGAAGGAATACCCATGTCCAGATTCTCCAATTTGTCGATCCTGACCAAGATGCTCGTCCTGCTCGGCCTGATGGCTGCGTTGATGCTGGGCTCGACCATTTATGCCGCTTATGTGATGCGCGACATCGATGAGGCGGACGCGGCGATCATCCATGGGCCGGATCAGGCAAGCGTGTTTGTTGCGCGGACGACGCGTGCGGTGACGACCTATTATGCGGGAATCCTCCAGCTGGTTAACTCGACGACAGACGCAGGTAACCAGGCCGCGGTCAAAATTATCGACCGGGCCAAGGCCGACGCCGCCGAGTTTGAGCAGGAGGCTAAAACGCATGATCCGGTGCTCGCGGCCAAGCTCGACCCCCTGTACGCATCGTTGGTCACGGTTGAGACCGGTGCGTGCGCGGAGGTCATCAAGATCGGCATGTCCACCGATCCCGCCGAAAATGCGAAAGCGGCCACCCTGATGGCGGCCGGATGCGGCCCGGCATTGGAAGGCATCACGGAAAAGTTCGTCACGCTCACGAAGGATAATCTCGAGCATGCAAAGACGGTCGCCGACGAAGTGTCGGATCGGGTGGCATCGACGATCCGGTGGACGTTAAGCGTCATTGTCGTCGCACTCGTTTCTCTGTTTGGCCTGGCAATCTTCCTCACGCGGGTAGGTATCGTTCAGCCGGTGCGCGATCTCGAGCGGAGCCTGACCCGGGTGGAACAAGGTGACCTTGCAACCGACGTGATCGGTGCCGAGCGCAAGGACGAGATCGGCAGCATGGCTCGCGCCCTCGTCACGCTCCGTGACGGGCTGGTGCGGGCTCGCGATCTTGAGGCGACGCAGCGTGGCGAGGCTGCCGCCAAGGCGCTACGCGGTGAGAAGGTGGCAGGGCTGGTCCGCGATTTCGAGGGCATGGTCAAGAGTGTTATCGGGTCGCTCTCGACCTCGGCGGTGGAGCTTCAAGCCAATGCGTCGACCATGTCGGCCGCGGCGCTGCAAACCCAGCAGCAGAGCTCGGTAGTAGCATCCGCGACACACCAGGCCGCTGCCAATGTCCAGGCGGTTGCCGGAGCGACCGAGGAGATGACGGCATCCAGCCGCGAAATCGGGCATCAGATGGAGAACGCGCAGAAGATGGCGCAGGAAGCGGTCGAGGATGCCAGCCGCACAACCGCGATCGTCGACGGCCTGGCGCGTGCCGCGCAAAAGATCGGCACCGTCGTCGAACTGATCCAGCAGATCGCTGGACAGACCAATCTACTGGCTTTGAACGCGACGATCGAAGCGGCGCGGGCCGGCGAAGCGGGCAGGGGATTTGCCGTGGTGGCCAACGAGGTCAAGTCGCTGGCCAGCCAGACCGCAAAAGCCACCGAGGAGATCGGCAACCAGATTGACAGCGTCCAGGCGGCGACACAGTCGACGGTTACGGCGATCAATGCGATCGGCGCGGTGATCGCCAAGATCAGCGAAGTCTCGACCAGCATCGCTGCTGCGGTTCACGAGCAAGGCGCAGCTACCGGCGAGATCTCCAGCAATGTGCAGCAGGCCGCCGAAGGTACGGTTCAGATCTCGGACAATATCCAGGGGGTTGCGCATGCCGCCGAGCAGACCGGCGAAGCGGCCGGCATGGTCCTGACGGCTGCCAACGACCTGTCCTCGCAGGCCGATACCCTGCGCAACCAGGTCGATCACTTCCTGGTGTCGTTGCAGGCCGCCTGATCGAAGCATCGGAATGACCGGCGCGAAAGCGCCGGTGCCGACCGGGTTGATCGAGACGTGGGTTGGGACCGCCGCACAGGGGCGGTCCCGCCGTGTTAGTCGGCGAGGAAGCGCCGGAGCCTATAGGCCAGGGGGAGGGTCAGCAGGACCATCGTGGCGACCAGCAGCATCCCGGAAGTGAGCCCGATCGCGTCGCTGAACAGGCCGTATATCGCCGGCGATAGTGCGCCGGCGCCGATCGTGCCGGTGTAGAACAGGCCGAACGCAGCGTCGCGTCGTTCCGTCGGCACGAGTTCCGGGACCGTGCCGTAGAGAACGGATGATGTGCCGTTCAGCGCAATCCCGAGAAGCGGCAGCAGTGCGAAAGCCGGAACGAGCGGCAGCGGCAGCAGCGCCATGATGCCGAGCGCCGTGCCTCCCTCGGTCAGGAACACGGTCGTCATCACCCCGAGCCGTGCTCCGAGAAACCCGCATACCAGCTTGCCCGCGGCGCCACCGGCAAACAGCAGCGTCAGAGCAAGGCCGATCTCCGGCATCCCGGCACCCTTGGCGCGCAACAGAAACGGCAGAAAGGTCAGGAAACCCATCCGGGTGGCGCTGTCGATAACGCCGATGCTCAGCAGCAAGGGAAACCCGCCGCGCGGTGGGTCGGCGGTCGCCACGGCCGCGGCCTTGCCGGCGGCCTCGGCCGCGGTTGCCACCTCTGGCGTGTCGCGATGGCGTAGCAGGACCGCGATAGCCGCCGCCGCTGCCAGGCCGATAAGCCCGATGGTCGAGGCGGCATGGCGCCACGTGATAATCGTGATCAGAGCGGCGGTAATCGATGGCAGGGCCATCTTGCCGAGATCGCCGGCAAAATTATACGTGCCAAGCGCCGCGCGCGAATGCCGGCCCTCATACTCATTGGCGACCAAGCTCGAGGCGATCGGGTGCTGGGTGCTCGAGCCGATCCCGCCAAGCACCAGCGCCGCGGCCAGCAGAAAAACGCTGTTGGCGAGACCGAGGCAGAGATAGCTGGCGCCGGCGATCGCGGTCCCGCCCGCCAGCATCGTGCCGGCGCCGACCTTTTCCGCGAGCTTTGACGCGGGCACCTGTAACCCGGCCATCGCGCCGGTATAGAATGCGCGCAACACACCGATCGCGGCATAGCTCAGAGCAAACTCGGTCTGGAAGATCGGCAACAACAGATAGAGCGTGTCGGTGAAGCCATCGTGTACTGCGTGCGCGCCGCAGGCGACGCCGAGGATACGGTGGCGGGAGACGGCCTTTCGGCTGAAGGAAAACGTCGCAATCGTCATCGGACAAAACTCAACATCATCTCGTGTCCGGGATATGAGCCGGTGACGGTTTTGTGACAAACCACTTGTTCTGACCACGGCTGTGAGAAAAACTCACAGCATGCGAGCCCGGCTGCCACCCCTCAACGCGATCAAGGCCTTTGAGGCCGCGGCCCGGCTTGGCAGCTTCACGCGAGCCGCCGAGGAACTTGGCGTCACGCATGGTGCGGTGAGCCGGCAGATCAGATTGCTCGAGGAGTGGTTCGGGGCGCAGCTGTTCCAGCGTACGGCGCGCAACGCGGTGCCGACCCACGCCGGCACCGATTTCATGGCGGAGGCCGGCGCGGCGCTCGACCGGCTCGCGGCCGCGGCGCAGCGGCTGCGCGCCGGCCGCGATGCCGCCGTGCTGCATGTCTCGGCGTTGCCGACCTTCGCGATGCGCTGGCTCATTCCCCGCCTGTCCGATTTCCAGCGCGACCATCCCGGAATCGAGTTGCACATCGTCACCGCCAGCACCGCGGCCGAGCAGTTTCAGATGGATGTCGATGCCGTGATTTCCGGACCGGTGCGGCAGCCGGGCTGGACCGGCAAGCGATTTCTCGGCGAGGCCAGGCTGCCGCTCTTGACCCCGGGACTTTTACGGCGCCTGCCAATCCGCCGGCCGGCCGATCTGGGCCAGCACACTCTGCTGCATTCAGCCACGATGCTGGATGCCTGGTCGCGCTGGTTCGAGGCGGCCGGTGCGGCCGGCATCAAGCCGTCGCGTGAGCAAATCTTCGAACATTTCTATTTTGCCATCCAGGCCGCGCTGGAAGGTCTTGGCGTCATGATGGGGCCGGTCTCCCTCGTGGCCGACGAATTGCGCGATGGCCGCCTCGTGGCGCCGCTATGCGAACCAGCGATCAGATCGCGCGGCTACCATTTCTATGTTCGGACCGCCAATGGCGCGGCGTCGGCATTAACGACCCTGCGGCAATGGCTGGTCGAGGCGGGGCAACATACCGAAGCCGAGTTTCCCGCCTATCTAGCGCCCCACACCGAGTAAAGGACGGCGGGTCGAGCGGCGGGGCTATTCCGAAGAATACTCAGGGTCCCGCCGCAAGCGGCTGGACAGCAATTCGCCGCGCCGTTCGAGCGCCGGATAGGCCGCGGCGGCGATATGGGCGTTGATGCGTTTCAGGTCGCGCAGGATGTCGAGGTGCAGCGCGCTCGTCTCCATGCTTTCCGGCCGGCCCGCCCGGATGCGCGCGAAATGCGCCTCGGTCGCGCGCGCTTCGAGATCGCGGAATATTTCCTTCTCGCCAAGCAGGTCGCGGGCGGCGCGGGCGTCGTCGGTCATGAAGACGGCCGCGGCGGTCTGTGTGTTCGCCGCCAGTCGCTCCAGCATGCCGCGAATTTCCGCCTGCCCCTCGGCCGAGAAGGCCAATCCCCGTTTGAGGCGTCGTGCGGCAATCGCCAGCAAGCTGCGCTCGACGATATCGCCGGCGTGCTCGATATTGGTGATGAAGGCCAGAATCTCGGCGAGGCGGCGATTATCCTCCTCGGTTAGGTATTCCGGATCGAGCCCGGTCAGATACACCTTGATCGCCTGGTTGAGGCGGTCGAGCACGTCATCCAGGCCCTTGGCCGCGGTTAGCCGTGTGCGGTCGCCGCGGTCGATCGCATCGAGCGCATTGTGCAGCATCGATTCCAGGACATCGGCCATGCGCAGCGCCTCTCGCGCGGCGCCGGCCAGGGCGATTGGCGGGGCCTCGCGGGCGGCCTCGTTGAGATAGATCGGGCGCGACGGATCGGCGGCGTCGATCCGCGCCGGCAGGAGGCGGACCAGCAACCGTGAAAACGGCTGCAGGACCGGCAGAAACAGCACCGCTAGGATGAGATTGAAAGCGGTATGGAAGTCGGCGACGACCCGACCCTGGTCCGGGTCGAGTGTCACCATCAGCGGCCCGATCCAGTTGAGCAGCGCGAGCGCAAGCGCGGCGCCGAAGAGCCGGTTGAGGAGATTGCCGAGTGGCAGGCGCTTGGCCATTGGGTCGCCCGCCGCCGCGCCTTCGATGAGCGGGTTGAGCGCCGAGCCGATATTGGCGCCGAGCACCAGGGCGAAGGCGGCATGCGCCGGTACCACGCCTTTGGCGGCAAAGGACATGATCAGCAACACGGTCGCGACACTGGAATGCGCCGCCCAGGTCAGCCCGGCGGCCAGCACGACATCGATGATCGGCTGGGTGGCGATCGCGCCCATGAAGATGCGCAGGCTGGGGACGTCTTCGTAGGGAGTGATCAGTGACAATAATTGCTGCAGGGCGAACAGCATCAGCCCCAACCCGATCGCGACGCGGCCGAGGTCGCGCGGTCGCGAGGCGCGCCCGCGGCGGAACAGAAACACCCCGATCAGCACGAAAAGCGGCGCGACGCGGCCGATATCGAACGAAAGCGCCTGCACGATCAGCGTCGTGCCGACATTCGCTCCTAGCATCACCGCCAGAGCCGGCACCAGATCGACCATGCCGCTGGCGGCAAAACTCGCCGCCATCAATCCGGTCGCGGTGCTGCTCTGAAGCAATGCGGTGACACCTATACCAGCGAAAAAGGCGCGGCACCGGCCGCCCAGCGCCTGGCCGAGAGCCCGGCGCAAATGGGGCCCGAAGGCGCGCTGAATGCCGCTTTGCACCATGTGCACGCCCCACAAAAGCAGGGCGATGGAACCAGCGAGATCGATAAAGGTCAGGGTGGTGTCCATGTCCGCCCTCCCGCAGCAGGCGCTGAGCGCAAACATCCTAAAGAGGTCAAGGAGGCGCGAATTTCAAGCGTTCGCGGAGGCCAGGCGGGCCAGGATAGCGGTAGCCGGGAAACACCGCGTCCATCCGATGCCCAACATGACGGCCGATAACCTCGCTCAAGACCTGGCGATAGTCGGTTGCGACCTTGAGATCGTCTCCTGCGTCGAGCGCGTCGGAGTCCAACCTCGGCCATGCACCGTAAAACCGGCCACCCCGCACCCTGCCGCCGAGTAGCGCCATGACACCGGCACGGCCGTGATCGGTGCCGTTGCTGCGGTGCTGTTAAAGGAAGGGGATCTCTCGTCGGGCTCGTAAATCGCGCCAATGGTCGATAGAACGCGCCGGGGCGAGGCGGACGGGAATGGATATTAAGGGATGACGGCCGGGGAGTTGACTGTCGGCACAAATCGCGGCGTGAGCGACGCGTGCGGCCGCGCTTTGACGAAAGCGGGCCGGCGCTTCCTGCCGCTGATCATCGTTTCGTATTTCTTCAACTACCTCGATCGCACCAGCGTCGGGTTCGCGGCCCTCACGATGAACCGCGATCTCGGCCTATCCGCGACGGCGTTTGGCTGGGGTGCCGGGGTGCTATTCGCCGGGTACTGCTTTTTCGAGATCCCCAGCAACCTGATCCTGTACCGGGTCGGCGCCCGCCGCTGGCTCGCGCGCATCATGATCACCTGGGGCCTGATTGCGGCGGGCGGCGCCTTTGTCGTAGGCCCCGGCAGCTTCTATCTCGCGCGGTTTCTGCTGGGTGCGGCCGAGGCAGGGTTCGCGCCGGGAGTCACGTTTTTTCTCGCGGCGTGGTTCCCGCCGCAATACCGCGCCCGTGTGCTGGCGTGGTACCTGCTGGCGATCCCCCTTTCCTCGCTGATCGGCGGCCCCGTGTCGGCCCTGCTGCTGCAGCTCGACGGGCTTGCCGGCCTCGCCGGATGGCGGTGGATGTTCATCGTCGAGGGCCTGCCCGCGGCGCTGCTGGGGATTGTCGTGCTGCTGGTTTTGCGCGACTCGCCGGCCGAGGCGGAATGGCTGAGCCCCGATGAGCGCGGCGCCCTGACCCATGTCCTGGCCAGCGAGGAGCGTGACCGGGCGCCGCACCGATTGTTGCCGGCGTTGCGTGATGTGCGGGTCGTCATGCTGGCGGCGATCCAGTTCGGCTTCACGCTGGGATCGTACGGCGTCGGGATCTGGCTGCCGCAGATTCTGAAGTCGCATGGGCTGACTAACCTCACGATCGGCTTTGTTTCGGCCGTGCCTTATGTCTTTGCCAGTGTCGGCATGCTGGCCTGGGCGTATTACGTCGACCGGACCGGCCAGAAGATCATCAATCTGTTCCTCGGAAATCTGCTGGCGGCGCTCGGATTGGCGATCGCGGTGACCTGGACCGATCTGACGCCGTCGTTGGTCGGCCTTACCATTGCCCTGATCGGGGTGACCTCGGCGCGGGCGATTTTCTGGACGGTCCCGACCAGCTTCCTGACCGGCATCGCAGCCGCCGGCGGCCTCGCGCTGATCAATTCCATCGGCACCCTCGGCGGTTTTGTCGGCCCGTTCCTGGTGGGCTGGATCAAGGATGAGACGGGTTCGTTCATGCTCGGGCTCCTCGCCATGGCGGTTATCCTGGGGATCGCCACCGTCTTGTCGGGCTGTCTGCGACTGGTGATGCGCAAGGAGTAACGCCGCCGCTGCGAACCAATGCGTCCGATCGGTTGTTAGCAGCGCAACGACAGGATGGAGTGGTTCATGAAAGCAATAGCGAGCGCGGCGGCGGTGATGATGCTTATGGCGGCGGCTGCCGCGCCAGCAAGCGCGGCCGGCTGTATCAAGGGTGCGGTTGTCGGCGGTGTCGCGGGCCATCTGGCTGGGCACGGCAAGGCCGGCGCGGCCGCCGGGTGCGTCATCGGTCATCACGAGGCCAACAAGGCCCAGAACAACAATCAGGGCGCGCAGAACAACCAGCACTGACCGGCACTGAACGGGCTGCCGATAGCGGATGCCGCTGGCATCCGCTTGCAAGCCCGTCGCGCAAGACCAAGGCGCCAGCTCCCCGAGTTGGCGCCTTTCGTCTGTTGCCAGCCCGCCGGTGGTGGCCGTGTCCTGACCGGAGTTGACCGCGACAAACTTGGCCGCGATTCTGGCATCCGCCTTGCTTTATTGAGGGCGGCTATTTGACGGCGTCAGTCCTGTCGGACGACGATGCCTGGGCTTGGCCGAAGGCGGCGCGCCGGCTATCGGCGTCGGGGTGTTAGTGAAGCATTGTGGCAGACGGGTCGCGGCCCGATGATCGTACGAAGCGTCTTGCGCCGTCTACTGACTGCGGCTTTCCTGGTCTTCGCGGTTGTTGCCGCGACCTTTTTCCTGATCCATCTGGCGCCCGGCGATCCCGCCGATCTGATGGCGGGCGACGCGCCGACGCCCGAGTTCCGCGCCGAGGTGCGCCGCGCTTACGGGCTCGACCGACCCGTCCCCGAGCAGTTCCTGACCTTTGTCGGCAAGGCGGCGCAGGGCGATTTCGGCACCTCGATCTACTACAACAAGCCGGTCTTCCAGGTCATCTGGGACCGCGCGCCCGCCACCTTTCTATTGACCGGCTCGGCCATCCTGCTCGCCACATTTCTCGGGGTGTTGCTTGGGGTCGCGGCGGCACGACGCGCTCCCGGCAAGCTCGATACGCTAATTACCGGCGGTTCATTGATCGGCTACTCGGTACCGGGCTTCTGGATCGGCCAGCTGCTGGTATTGCTGTTCGCGGTCGAACTCGGCTGGGTTCCGACCGGCGGCATGATCTCGGCCCGCAGCCATTACACCGGGTTCGCCTATCTCGCCGATCTCGGGCGGCACATGGCCTTGCCGGTCTTTACCTTGACGATCTTCATGGCCGCGATGATCGCGCGTTTCACCCGCGCCGCGATGGTCGAAGCCTTCGATCAGGATTACATCACCGTTGCCGAGGCCAAGGGCGTCAGCCCCGGCCGGATCGTCTGGCACCACGCGTTCCGCAACGCGGTCGTCACGGTGGTTACGGTGGTCGGGCTGGAATTCGGCGCGGTTCTGGCGGGCGCGCTGGTGATCGAAATCATCTTTGGCTGGCCGGGGCTCGGCCGGCTGTTCTACGACGCGATCTACCGGCGCGATTTCCCGCTATTGACGGGCTCGTTCATTTTCACCTCGATTGCCGTGGTGATTGTCAATGCCTTGACCGATATCGCTTGCGCCGCCCTCGACCCGCGGGTGCGCCGCTGATGACGATCGTTGCTGAGACCGCAATCTCCGAGAGCGGGATGATCGCCCGGCCGCGGCGGCGTCGCCGCGGCTCGGGCGCCTCGCTATCGCTGGCAGTCGGCTGCGTTCTTATCGCCTTTGTACTTGCGGGCGTGCTGCTGGCGCCGTGGCTGACCGGGGCAAAGCCATTGGCGCTCGGGCCTGACACCTTACAGGCGCCGGGCTGGGCGCACCCGATGGGTACCGACGATCTCGGCCGCGATGTCTATGCCCGCGTCCTGTATGGCGGCCGCGTCTCTCTAATGATCGGTGTCGTCAGCGCGGCGGTCGGCGTCGCGCTCGGTACGACGATCGGGCTGATCGCCGGGTTTGTCGGCGGCGCCACCGACGAGGCGCTGATGCGCTTTACCGAGGCATTCCAGATATTGCCGCGGCTGTTGGTGACGATCGTCGTGGTGGCGTTGCTCGGCGGCGGCATCGGCAAGGTCATCATGGTCATCGGTTTTCTGAGCTGGCCGGCGACGGCGCGGGTGATCCGCTCGCGCGCCCTGGTACTGCGCAGCGAAGAGTTCATGGCGGCGGCAGTATTGTCGGGCGCGTCGTGGCTGCGCCGCATCGTGCGCCACGCCCTGCCCAATGTCTGGGGCTATCTGCTGGTCAGCGCCTCGCTGCAGGTCGCCTCGGCGGTGCTGTCCGAGGCATTTCTCAGCTTTCTCGGCCTCGGCGATCCGGATCGGCCGAGCTGGGGCTTTCTGTTGCAGCAGGGCCAGTTGTTCCTGCAGCAGGCTTGGTGGCTGACCGCGTTTCCCGGCTTGGCGCTGGCGATGATCATCCTCGGCCTCAACCTGCTGGGCGACGGTCTTGCCACCAACGCGGCCCGGCGGGGGCGGCGATGACGCAGCCCTTGCTGACGGTCCGCGATCTGCGCGTCGAATTCCCGGCGCGCGACCGCGAGCCGATCGCGGCGGTCGGCGGCGTCGGGTTCTCGGTCGAGGCCGGCGAGATCGTCGGCATTGTCGGCGAGTCCGGCTCGGGCAAGACGATGACGGTGCGCGCCCTGCTGCGGCTTCTGCCCAAAAACGCCGAGGTCAGCGGCGATATCCGCTTCAACGGCGCTGATGTGCTGGCGATGCGGCCGGGTGAGGTGCGCGGCTTGCGCGGCGGCGCCATGGCGATGGTGTTCCAGGACCCTATGACTTCGCTCAACCCGGTATTGCGGGTCGGCGACCAGATCGGCGAGGCCATCGAGGTGCATCACAAGACCCGCCGCGGCACTCTACGCCAGCGGGTCGAGGCCTTGTTCACCCGCGTCGGCATCACGCGTGGCCGCGAGCGGGCGCGCGCCTATCCGCACGAGTTTTCCGGCGGCATGCGGCAGCGCGCCGTGACCGCGATGGCTGTCGCCAACGATCCCGCATTGCTGATCGCCGATGAGCCGACCACGGCGCTCGATGTGACGGTGCAGGATCAGATCATCGACCTGCTGCTCGACCTCAATCAGCGCTCGAACACGGCGATCCTGTTGATCACCCACAATATCGCGCTGGTCGCCTCGCTGTGCCGGCGCGTGCTGGTGATGTATGCCGGCCGCATCGTTGAGGATGGGCCGGTTGAGGCTGTGTTGCGGGCGCCACAGCACCCCTACACCTGGTCGCTGCTGCAATCGGTGCCGCGGCTCGACCGCGAGGTCGAGCGGCTCGCCGCGATTCCGGGGCAGCCGCCTGATCCGTCGATGCCGCCCGCCGGCTGCCGCTTTCAGCCGCGCTGTCGCTTTGCGGTGCCGCGCTGTGCCGAGGCGGAACCGCCGCTCGACGAGGTCGAGCCGGGGCATCACGCGCGCTGCTGGGTGCTGATGAGCAATCTCGCGGTGGCGGCGCAATGAACCCGGGCGCTGCCGCGCCGCTGGTTCGTGTCGACCGGTTAAGCAAGCATTTCACCTCCGGCAGTGCCTTCACCAGCCGCCGTATCCTGCGGGCCGTCGATGACGTCAGCTTCGAGATCGCGGCCGGCGAGACGCTGGGGCTGGTCGGCGAATCCGGCTCGGGTAAATCGACGCTCGGCCGCATGATCATCGGCCTGACCGCGCCGAGTGCCGGCAATGTCATCGTCGCCGACCAGCCGGTCGCCGGCGCCCGGCGGTCGGCGGCCTTGTGGCGCACGACGCAGATGGTGTTTCAGGACCCGTATGCCTCGCTAAACCCGAAAATGACCGTGGCAATGGCGTTGCGCGAGCCGCTGCGCAATTTCGCGATTGCGACCGGCGCCGCGGCTGAGCGGCGGGTGCGCGAGGTGCTCGACGCTTGCGGTCTGCCCCAGAGCGCCGCCAGCCGTTACCCCCGCGAATTTTCCGGCGGGCAGCGCCAGCGTATCGGCATCGCCCGCGCGCTGATTGTTGATCCGCTGTTTATCGTCGCCGACGAGCCGGTTTCCGCGCTCGACGTGTCGATCCAGGCGCAGATCATCAACCTATTGCTCGACCTGAAGCGCGATCGCGGCCTCACCTATCTGTTCATCGCGCATGATCTCGCAGTGGTACGTCAGGTGTCGGACTGCATCGCGGTCATGTATGCCGGTCGGGTGGTCGAGATCGGCCCGGCGCGCGACATCTACCGCCAGCCGGCGCACCCCTACACGCAGCTCTTGCTGCGCTCGGTGCCGATCCCCGATCCCGCCATGGAACGCGCCCGCCGCGACGCGCGCGCCGTCGTGCCGGCGCGTCCGGAAGTGTCGGCTGATGCGGGTTGCGCCTTCGCTGCGCGCTGCCCGACCGCGCAGTTTCCCCGGTGCGGTGCGGAGCGGCCACCGCTCGCCCAGTTCCCGGATGGGCGCATGGCCGCCTGCCATTTCCCTGAAATCGTCACCCCGTCGCCAGCGCTTCTTCGCGAAGCCGCGATGTCATGATCCGCCGAGGAACATCTGCAATGACTGGACCTTTTTCGCGCCGCGCCGTGCTGGCCGGCCTCGCGGCGAGCGTTCCCGGAGTGGCGATGTGGCGGCAGGCACGTGCCGACGAGCCGAAATCGCTGGTCGGCGTGGTCGAGGAAGACCCACCGCTGTTCAACCCGGCGATCACCTCGGTGATCAGCAGCTTCGTTATCGGCTCGCCGGTCTACAGCGCGCTGACGCGCATGGACGTGAAGGGCAATGTCTCGGGCGATCTCGCGGAGCATTGGGAGATTTCACCCGACGGCCTGACCTACACGTTTCACCTGCGCAAGAACGTCCTGTGGCACGACGGCAAACCGTTCAGCGCGGCTGATGTCAAGTTTTCGCTCGGCGAGGCCAACTCCAAACTTCACCCCTACCGGGCGCCGTTCCGCTTCGTCAAAAGCTTTGAGGCGCCAGATGACGCCACCTTCATCATGCGTCTGTCTGAGCCGCAGAACGCTCTGATCAAGATGATCCACAACTATGCCGGCTGCATTCTGCCCAAGCATTTATGGGAAGGGACCGACTTTCTGAAAAACCCGCACAACAAGGCACCGATCGGCACCGGCGCCTATAAATTCGTGCGCTACGATGTCGGCGACCGTGTCACCCTGGCAAAGTTCGACAAGTATTTCCTGCCGAACCTGCCGGCCTTCGATGAATTGGTGATCCGCATCATTCCCGACCCTTCGGCACGCGTCGCCGCCTTCGAGAACAACGAACTCGATGTGATGTATTCGAGCGCGGTGCCGGCG
Organism: Alphaproteobacteria bacterium; assembly: GCA_019240125.1. Classification (GTDB taxonomy): domain Bacteria; phylum Pseudomonadota; class Alphaproteobacteria; order ATCC43930; family CGMCC-115725; genus DATARH01. The sequence continues at coordinate 4,075 of JAFAYW010000138.1, read as the reverse complement.
ACGCAGGTGGCGCGGCTCGCGAAACTGCCCGGCGTGCAGATGAAGCCGAGCAATGTCGCGGCCGCGGCCTATATCGGGTACATCAACATGCGCAGGGCGCCTTACAGCGACGTCCGTGTGCGGCGGGCGCTGGCGCACGCGATCGACCGCAGTTTCATCCGGCAAAACGTCCTGCCGGGCATGTCGGAAAACATGGTCGGCCCGGTGGCGCCCTCAAACCCGCTCTACAATAAGGAATTGAAGGACTATGCCTTCGATCCGGCGCGTGCCGAGCAATTGCTCGACGAGGCGGGGTTCAAGAAAGGCGCCGATGGCACCCGCTTCGAATTCCGCTACCTGTTTTCCGTGAACGATCTGCCAGCAGCCAAGATGGGCGATGTAATCGCGCGCAATCTGGCGGCGGTCGGCATCAAGCCGGTGCTCACCCCGCTGGAGCGCGGCACGTGGGTGACAAAGTCATTTACCGACGACGCGTTCGACATGACTGTCGGGTCATTTGCACTTGGGCCCGATCCGGATATCGGCACCGAGCGGCTTTATAACTCCAACAATATTCACGAAGGGGTGCCGTTCGTTAATTGCAGCCCCTATAGCAATCCCGAGGTCGACACATTATTCGACCAGCAGCGCGTCGAGACCGATTTTGCCAGGCGCAAGACGATCTACGACCGGATTCAGGAATTGATCTGGGCCGACATTCCGGTCTTCCCGATCTGCGCTTACGCCATTCCCGGTGCCGTGCGCGGCAGTTACGTGACCAATGTCTTCGAGGAAGAAGCCAGCACGCGGGAGGATTTCGTTTTCGCCAAGCCCGTCGGCAATGGCTGACAGCTGCAACACCATGACCCTCATTGGAGCGCAATCCCGATGATGAATTTAATGACCGGCCTAAGCGGCATGGGAATCCATCTCGGCGGCTGGCGCCATCGCGATTCCTACGACACCACCTGCATGGATCTGGAAAACACGATCAACACCGCGAAAATCGCCGAGCGCGGCAAGTTCGACATGCTGTTCCTGGCCGACGGCAACGCGGTGCGGCAGATGGACAAGCCGGCGCTGTTCGCCGCCAATAGCCCGTCGGACCGGCCCGCGGTGTTCGAGCCCGTGACATTGCTGTCGGCGGTCGCGATGCACACCAGCCGCATCGGCCTCTTGGCAACCGCCACGACGACGTATGAAGAGCCCTATCTGCTGGCGCGTAAATTTGCCTCGCTCGACCATCTCAGCAAAGGGCGGGCGTGCTGGAATGTCGTCACCACCTCGTATCCGGGCGACGCGCTTAATTTCAGCCTGACCGAGCATGTCGCGCGCGAGACCCGTTATGAGCGGGCGCGCGAGTTTCTCGATGTCTGCAAGGGGCTGTGGGACAGCTGGGCCGATGACGCCTTTGTCCAGAACAAGGATACCGGCCAATACCTTGATCCGACGCGGGTGCACACCCTCCATCACAAGGGCAAGCATTTCACGATCAAGGGGCCGCTCAATGTCGCGCGCATGCCGCAGGGCTATCCGGTGATGTTCATGGCCGGCCAGTCGGAGCCAGGGCGCGATCTCGCGGCCTACGGTGCCGACTGCGTCTTTGCGGTGACCAACACCAAAAAGGAAGGCCAGGCGTTTTACGCCGACATCAAGGGGCGCATGGGCAAATACGGCCGCCATCCGGACCACCTCAAGATCATGCCAGGGGCGAGCGTCTATGTCGGCCGCACCGCCTCCGAGGCCGAGGAGTTTTACGAGGAACTGCAGTCGCTGATCTCGCCGCAGGTCGGCGTGCCGTATCTGTCGAAGCTGTGCGAGATGGATTTGACACCATTTCCGCTCGACGGTCCGATGCCCGATCTGTCGGGCGAAACCAACGCGATCGCCAGCTTCCGCAACTCGATCGCCGAGATGGCGACGCGCGACAAACTGACGATCCGCCAGACCTATGAGCGCGTGCTGCCGTCAATGGGCCACGTGACCTTCAAGGGCAGCACCAAGCAGGTCTGCGACGAGATCGAGGATTGGTACACCAGCAAGGCTTGCGACGGGTTCAACATCAGCGTGCCGACCGTGCCACGCGGTCTCGAAACCGTCGTCGAACTGGTGATCCCCGAACTGCAGCGGCGCGGTCTGTTCCACGAGGACTACACCGGCAAGACGTTGCGCGAGAATATGGGGCTGCCAGTGCCGACCAACCCTCACTTCCCGCCCTGGCGGGAGGCCGCGAAATGAGCGGGCGGCGATGAGCGACCTGCGCATCACCGCCGGCCCATTCACGTTCCTCGCCCGCTTCGAGCGCGCGAACGCGCCGCAAAGCTGCGCCCGCTTCGAGGCGGTGTTGCCGTATCGCGAGCGCATCATCCATGTGCGGTGGAGCGGCGAAGCCTGCTGGATCCCGCTCGGCGACTATGATTTCGGTGTTGGCTTCGAAAACCCGACCAGCTATCCGGCGCCGGGGCACATCCTGCTCTACCCCGGCGGCGTCAGCGAAACCGAAATCCTGCTGGGCTACGGCGCCTGTCACTTCGCCAGCAAGGCTGGGCAACTGGCCGGCAACCATTTTATGTCGATCACCGAAGGCCTGGAAAACCTCCGCCCGCTCGGCGAAATGACCCTATGGCAAGGCGCCCAGCCGATCGTGTTCGAGAGGGCGTGATAGGGTACTATGCCGCCCGCATCACGACGAGGAGTTATCAGCCATGCCCGATGATGTCGCCATCGCCGCGCAAATCCCGGCGGAACTCGACGACGCGCTAGCGCGCCTCGCCGCGGCACGCGGCGAGACCAAGGCCGAGTTGGTGCTTGAGGCATTGCAGCATTACGTGCGCAGCGAAGACGATTTCGTAGCCGCCGTTGCCGAAGGCCTAGCGGATGTGCGGGCCGGCCGGCTCAGAGATCATGACGATGTGATGCGAGACATCAACGCACTGCTTGCCCAAAAGCGTTGAATGCACTCCGATGGTCACTCGCGGCTGAGCGAGACCTTCGCGATATTGCCGAATGGATTGGCGATCGGAACCGTGATGCTGCATTTCGTATCGTGGATCGAATTGAAAAGAGCATCGACACGCTGAAGAAATTTCCCGAACTCGGACGCCCGGGGCGGGTTGATGGAACTCGGGAATTGGTAATTACCGGCACTTCCTACCTCGTCATCTACGAAGTTGCGGAAGCGCAGGAGAAAATTGATATCGTTCGTATCCTGCACAGCGCGCAGCGTTGGCCGCCGAAGACCTGATCACTACCAAGAACGATAACGTTGCCTGCCTCGATCATAATTTGGAGGAGCCCATGCCCGGCTTTACCACGCGGCCTGAAATTCGCGGCACCTTTGGGGTGGCGGCGACGACGCACTGGCTGGCGTCATCGGTGGCGATGAGCGTGCTGGAGCGCGGCGGTAATGCGTTTGATGCGGCGGTGGCGGCCGGGTTCACCTTGCAGGTCGTCGAGCCGCATCTCAACGGGCCGCTCGGTGAGGCGCCGATCCTTGTGTACAGCGCGAAGAACCGGCGCTGCGACATGATCTGCGGCCAGGGTGTCGCGCCGCAGGGCGCGACGATCGCGCACTACAAGAGCCTCGGCCTTGATCTCATTCCCGGCACGGGGCTGCTGGCGACGACGGTGCCCGGTGCGTTTGACGGCTGGGCCCGACTGTTGCGCGATTACGGCACGATGCCGCTCGGCGAATTGCTGGCGCCGGCAATCGGCTATGCCGAAAACGGCTACCCATTGGTCGGACGCATCCGCGACACGATCATGACGGTGGCCGAGATGTTCCGCCGCGAATGGACCACATCGGCCGCGGTGTATTTGCCGGGCGGTCAGCCGCCGGTGCCCGGCAAATTGTTCCGCAATCCGGGCCTCGCGGCAACCTACAAGCGCGTGCTCGCCGAGGCGGAAGCCGGTGGTGGCAACCGCGAGGTGGTGATCGACCGGGCGCGCAGCGCCTGGTACCGCGGCTGGGTCGCCGAAACGATCGACCGCTTCTGCCGCACCCAGAAGGTGCTCGACGCGTCGGGCCGGCGGCATAACGGTGTGCTGACGGCTGACGACATGGCGCGCTGGGAGGCGCCGGTTGAAACCCCGGTCA
>JAFAYW010000077.1 GCA_019240125.1 Alphaproteobacteria bacterium | reverse complement strand
GCGGTCGAGATGTTGAAGCTGCCGGAGCCGTCGCCGCCGGTGCCGCAAGTGTCGATCGCGCCGGGCGGCGCGTCGATGGTCAATGCCTTGGCACGCATGGCGCGCGCCGCGCCGGTGATCTCGTCGACCGTTTCGCCGCGCACTCTGAGCGCCATCAGAAACGCGCCCATCTGCGACGGCGTCGCATTGCCGCTCATGATGATGTCAAACGCCGCCTCCGCCTCGTCTTCGGAGAGCGCGGTTCCAGTGGCGACCTTCGCGAGCAGCGGCTTTAAATCACCCGCGGTATCGCTCATCGAGTCTCGTCATCCTGAATGTGCATCGGTCCTGATGTCCCGCACGCAAACTTGCTGCAACCCCTTATAGCAGCGCGGCGCCGATCGCGGAAATCAGTGGATCGGTGACATAGCATGTGAGTTGCGCCGACGCGGGCGGCTCTGATAACTTGTGCACATGAGTGTTGCTTCGCCCTCAGCGAATTGGTGGTGGCCCGTCTAGACACGGCGGCCACGCATTCCCGTTTCTACAGGCCGCCGCGGAGCACCGGGCGGCTTTCGCTTTAAGAGGCGGCGGCACTGCGGGGGCTCCGAGGCGGCAAACCCGGAGAGAACCCGTGCAGCGTATCAGCTATCAGACAAAGGGCGGCATCCGCGTCGAGCGCGATGTCGTGCTGCGACAATACCAGCCTGCCGACACGTCGCTGGCCGAGCGGCTGGATATGCGGCGCGGCGTGTTGTTCTCGTCGAGCTTTGAGTTTCCCGGCCGCTACACCCGTTTCGACATGGGGTTTGTCGATCCGCCTTTGGTGCTGTCGGCGCGCGGGCGCGGGTTTGAGATCGAGGCGCTGAACCCACGCGGCCGGGTATTGCTGGCGCCCATCGCGGTGTGCCTGCGCGGGCTTGCGGCGGCCGAGATCGAGCACGCTGGCGCGGACCGGATTGCCGGCCGAATCCGCGAAAGCACGATCCGCTTTCCGGAGGAACAGCGCAGCCGCCAGCCGAGTGTGTTCTCGGTGTTGCGCGCCCTGGGCGATCTCTTTTCCAGCAGCGAGGACGAGCATCTCGGGCTTTACGGCGCCTTCGGCTACGACCTCGTCTTTCAGTTCGAGCCGGTGCAGTTGCGCCTGCAGCGCCCCGCCAATCAGCGCGACCTCGTGCTGTACCTGCCGGATGAGGTGCTGATAGTCGACCATATGCGGCAGCAATCGGCCGTGTACCGGTATGAGTTCACGGTTGCGGGCGTCTCGACCGAGGGGATGGCGCGCGACACCGTCGCGTCGCCCTACAAGCTCGACCCCGCGAAGGCGGCACAGCCGCGTACCAGCGACCATGCCAAGGGCGAGTACGCGGAGCTTGTAGAGCGCGCCAAGGAGTCGTTCATCCGCGGCGACCTGTTCGAGGTGGTGTGCGCCCAGGAGTTTTCCGAAGGCTGTGCCGACCTGCCGAGCGCCGTGTTTCACCGCCTGCGCCAAGCCAACCCGGCCCCCTATGGCTCGCTGGTCAATCTAGGGCAGGGCGGGTTTCTCGTGTCGGCTTCGCCGGAGATGTTTGTGCGGGTCGAGAAGACGGCGGACGGGCGACGGCGCATCGAGACCTGCCCGATTTGCGGCACGATAAGGCGCGGCCGCGACGCGATCGAAGACGCCGAGCGCATCCTCGAACTACTCAACTCGCGCAAGGATGAGAGCGAGCTGACGATGTGCACCGATGTCGACCGCAACGACAAATCGCGCGTCTGCGAGCCGGGCAGCGTCAAGGTCATCGGCCGGCGCCAGATCGAGATGTATTCGCGGCTGATCCACACCGTCGACCATGTCGAGGGCATCTTGCGGCCGGAATTCGACGCGCTCGACGGGTTCCTGTCACATGCCTGGGCCGTCACCGTCACCGGTGCCCCGAAATTGTGGGCGATCCGCTTTATCGAGGAGCAGGAGCGCTCGTCACGGCGCTGGTATGGCGGCGCGATCGGCCGCCTGACGTTTGACGGCAACATGAATACCGGGCTGACCCTGCGCACGATCCGCATGCAGGACGGCATCGCCGAAACCCGCGTCGGCGCGACCCTGCTGTACGATAGCGACCCGGTGGCCGAGGAGGACGAGACCGAGCTGAAGGCGGCGGCGCTGTTCACCGCGATCGGCGGCGCGCGGGCGACGCCGGTCGCACCGCCGCCCCGGCCGCAGGCTGGGGCGGGGCGCAAGGTCTTGTTGATCGACCACGAGGATTCGTTTGTCCACACGCTGGCCGGCTACATCCGCTCGACCGGCGCCGACGTGCAGACCTTGCGCTATGATTTTGCGCGGGCGCAGTTGCGCGAGGGGCTCGACGCCGATCTCGTCGTGCTGTCACCGGGGCCGGGTCGGCCCGAGGATTTTGCAATGAAGGAGACGCTCGATCTGCTGCTCGAACGGCGGCTTCCGGTGTTTGGCGTGTGCCTCGGGTTGCAGGGCATCGTCGAGTATTACGGGGGTATGCTCGGCCAGCTGAATGTGCCGATGCACGGCAAGCCGTCGGTGATCCGCAGCGCCTCCAATCGGCTTTTCGCCGGATTGCCGGAGAACTTCACGGTGGGGCGATACCACTCGCTTTACGCCAAGCGCGAGCGGCTGCCGTCGGTGCTGTCGGTGGCGGCGGCGACCGACCGCGATGGCGTCATCATGGCGATCGAGCATGAGTCCCTGCCGATCGCCGCCGTGCAGTTCCACCCGGAATCGGTGATGACCCCGGCAGGCGAGATCGGCATGCCGATCCTCGAAAGCGCACTGTCGCTGTTATGCGGCGGGCCGGCGGCCGCGCCAGCGGACGGCTCAGAGCGCGCGTAATTCGGCGCGGCCCACCCCCTCGACCTCGACCACCGCAATGTCGCCGGGTTGCGGGAATTGGATCGGCACCATGCTGCCGGTCATCACCACAGTGCCGGCGGTGAGTGGGTGGCCGTGCGCCGCCCGCTTGTCGGCCAGCCAGGCGAGCGCGTTGAGCGGGTTGCCCATCACGTCGCCGCCCTTGCCGGAGCCGATCTCGCGCCCTTTGATGGTGAGACGCGCGGTGACCTTGCCGAGATCGAGGCGGCGCCAATCGGTCACCGGAGCCCCGAGCACCACTCCGGCATTCCACACATTGCCGGCGACCATCGCTGCGGCGGTCAGGCGCTTATAGTCGTGCTGCAGGTCTTCGAGCAGTTCGATCGCCGCCATGCAGCTTTCGACAGCATCACCCACCCGCTCGGCATCACTGCCATCCGGTAAATCCTTGCCGAGCCGCACCGCAATCTCGGTCTCGATGCCAAGCCGGCTGTAATCGGCCACGCGCAACTCGGCGCTGAGGTGATGCACCTCATTGCCGAAGATCGTGCCGTAGCACGGCTCATCGACACCGCAGAGTTTCTGCATGATCGGCGTGGTCAGCCCGATCTTGAACCCGGCCGGCGCGCCGCGGCCGTGCGCGATGCCGATCTCCTCAAACACCCCGCGTATTGCATACGCCTCGTCGAGATCGGCGGGCATCAACTCGGCCGGCAGGAGGTCGACCTGTCGGCACTCGCGAAACAGCGTGGCGATGCGCTCGGCTTTTCCCGTGACGTCCATCTCATCCTCGCTTAACAGCGAAAGTCCGTTTGTCGCGGAACGGACGATGGGGCTATCGGCCGAGCCAAATCAACACCGTCATTGCGAGTGCGGCGACGCAATCTCGTGCAAAGGAGACTCCGCCGAGCGAGATTGCCGCGTCGCCTACGGCTCCTCGTAATGACATCAGTAGGCTGGCTGAACCTCGACAGAACCTAAAGCCCCAGCACTTCCTTCATGCCGTACAGCCCCGGTGGGCGGCCGAGCAGCCATTGCGCGGCGCGCACCGCGCCTTTCGCGTAGATGCTGCGATTGGTCGCGCGATGGGTCAGTTCGAGCTGCTCGCCGGCGCCGGCGAAGATCACGTGGTGCTCGCCGATATTGTCGCCGCCGCGCAAGGCCGCGAAACCGATCGTGCCAGATTTGCGGGCTCCCGTGATGCCGTCGCGGCCGCGCACCGCCATGTCGTCGAGGTTGACGCCACGAGCCTTGGCAGCCGCCTTGCCCAGCGCCAGCGCGGTGCCGGAGGGGGCGTCTACCTTGGCCTTGTGATGCGCTTCCCAGATCTCGATGTCCCAATCCGGGCCGAGCCGCAGCGCCGCCTGCTCGACGAGGCCGAGCAGCAGGTTGATCCCGAGACTGGTATTGGCGGCCCAGACGATCGCGATGCGGCCGGCGGCGTCGCGCACCGCCGCATCCTCGGCGGCGTGCAACCCGGTGGTGCCGATGACCAGCGGCTTGCCAAGTGCCGCGGCCATGCCAGCAGTGATGGCGGTCATCTTGGGACTGGTGAAATCAATCGCGACATCGCAGTCACGCAGCAAGCCCTCGGGGTTATCGGTGATGGGAATCCCCAACCTGCCGTGGCCAATCAGTTCGCCAAGGTCCTGCCCGAGCTGCGCCGCACCTGGCCGCACCGTGCCGCCCGCCAGCGAGCATCCCTGGGCCGTGACGATCTCGGAAACCAGCATTCGGCCCATGCGTCCGGCGCATCCGATAACCGCTATCCTTGTGTCAGGCATGCCCCCTCCCGTTGACGCGACAGCGTGATCCTTCGGCCCCGCTAAACTCTAGCACTGCCCGCCGGGCGCATCATCCCCGCCGCCTCGCACTCCTGGTCGCGGCGGCCGCAGGAAATGATGCAGCAGCTATGTGGACCTATGCGGGTAAGCGGGGCCCAGCCTCAGATCTTGGTTTCGGACAGCCGCGGTACGTGATTCTTGCGTGGGTACTCCTCCCAGTATTGGCGGAAACCCTTGGCTGTTGCCTCGGTGTGCGGGTGAGCACGCAGGCGTTCAACATCGACATCGATGCCCAGCCCTGGCGTGGTCGGCAGGTCGATCCAGCCGTCGCTGACCGACAGCCCGGTTGTCGCGATCTGCCCAATGATGCTTTCGAAATTGACAAAGTATTCGGTGATCTTGAAGTTCGGGATCACCGCCGAGACGTGGACGGTCGCCGCTAATCCAACCAGCACACTGTTGTAATTGTGCGGCGACATTACGACCGCGTTCGGCTGGGCCATCGCCGCGATGTCGAGCAGTGCCGAGATTCCGCCGATCGCGCAGATGTC
>JAFAYW010000153.1 GCA_019240125.1 Alphaproteobacteria bacterium | reverse complement strand
CCCTCGGTGCCGTCGTCCATCGTGCACGTATCGCCAGCCTCAGCGGCTTTGGTTTCCTCTTCGCCCTCCGCTTTCTCGATGAATTCGAGGCCTTTGGTGCGCATCACTTCCACGTCAAGGCCGAGTTCCTTGGCTTCGGTGAAGGTCAGCGCGCGGCCGGCGGCGGGTCCAACGCCCTGATTGGCGGGAACCGGGACAAAGGAAAACTCAAGCAATTCCGCTCTGGTGATGACGTTGCGGCTGTCCGGGTCGAAGTCTTTCGGGATGAAGCCGACAGAGGTCGTACAGCCCGCGCCGATGCCGAGTTTCAAGCCAAACTCGTACATTTTGCGCACTTGCTGAGCCAGGGGATTGATGTCCGCCGGATAGAAGAAGCCCTTGGCTCCCGTAGCCGGCACGCCGTGATATTCGGTCTGGTAGATATCGGTACAAACGCCGATCGGGAGAGAGTAGTAGTCGTGGCCCCAGAGGACGATGGGATTGTTCTGATAATTCTTCATGTCCCAGCCGTTCTGGCGGACCAGTTCGCCCTGGCGGTCTACTTCTTCGGTCGAGATGATAACGTCGAACGTGCCATTTTGATCTTTGGCCTTGGCAAGCTTTTCGACCGTGGAACCATCGAGGGACTTGATGCGACTTTTAATATCTTCTGCTAGTTGCTCAGAGAGTTTGAGATTCATGCTCCCATCATAGCAACTGAATTTCACAGCAATTTTAGTTGTGGATAACGAAACCGACCTATTCCCCCGATGTACCCCAATGTCAAAATGGTGGAAGTTTGCCGCCAATAGAAAGTCGGGCCGGCCCATTACGCGGTGCCAATTTGTATTGAACGCCGGCATGATCCAAGGCAGCTTTCAGAGCCTGGCACGCAGGATCGTTCTCTGTTCCGACGATAGTAACGCCTGGCGGGGCTGTAGGTGTTAGCAACGGATGTGCATATACGACTATGTCTGCATCCCTTAACACTTTCATGAGCTGCTCCGAAAACTGCATCGTTTCGGGATCATTTTGGAAATAGTCGAAGTGTATCGCAAGGGTCTTACCGGATAGATTATCCACGATCGTTTTGCTTTGATCGGGTGAGAGGTGTCGCCAAGCTACTTGAGCTCTAAGATGCTCCGTGTCCGATTTAGCTTGTTCAGCCTCCTTCGTCAGTCTAGCGGCCTCTTTCTCTGCGGCAGCGGCGCGCAGCAAGGCATTTCCGGCGTTTTCTCCAGTTTTAATACCTTCCGTTTTTGCTTCAGCCACTTTTGCGTCGACCATGAGCTTGTATGTTTCATAGTCGCTCTTTACCTCCGAGGCTTCTTTTCTCGCTAGAGCCACCACCATTACGGTCGCAAAGACGACCGCAGCGAGGGATACTCCCACCAGTATTTCCCACGCCTGTAGACTGAGCCCGAGCATCTTGCTCGCCTTTCTAACTACGTACGGTGAATCCGTCATCGTCGCCCTCCGGCATCGTCAGGATAGTACCCTTGGGTATTCGGTTTTGATGCTGGGGAGATCGCTTCTAAAATTACAGATTGGCTGTAGCGGCTGTCTAATTCACGCCTTTCGGTGAGGCTTTTTGCGGATTTCTGCATGACCGCTGGATCCGGCATTATAACGGCGATTCGCTAGGTAACCACCGCGCTTTGAGCCCAGAGCGGACGACCACGCCGTCAAGGCAGGCGGCTCGTGCGCCTTTGCGGCTGGTCTGTTTCCAGTGCACTGGCCGCCCCTTTTGGCAGCCTCGTCTTTAGACCAACATTCTAGGCCGCACTAAACCGGCCGATAGCGCTGAGGCCTTTAGGATTCATGCTCCCATCATAGCAACCGAGTTTCCGGCAAATTCAGGTGTAGATAACGCAGCCGTTTGCCGCTGCTTCAATCACCATGCGCGGCTGAGCGATCGCCTGTTAGCTAGAGATGGTGGGCGCTTATGCCCCTTTTTGGCATTGAGCATCACCCCACGGAACGATCATTCCGGGGTGCCGTTTCCGCGTTATTGAATGAAGTAGAAGGCGCAGCGCTATGGGCGGGCTCATTTATCTGGTCGGATTGGTCGTCGTCGTCCTGTTTATCCTGTCATTTTTGGGCTTACGCTGACATGGAAGCGGCCATGCCAACCGCCACTCAATTCTTGGAGGGCGAGCCGACACCGAATTTTGTGCAGTGGACCCCGGTTTTCTCAGGCGCCCTGGTCGCCTCCGCTCTCTTTCTAGTGCTCCTGGCGTTCGGCACAGCATTAGGGTTGTCTGTGGCTTCAAGTGCGCCTACGTGGCGCGATACATCGCCTACTCTCGCGGTTCTCTCCGGGCTGTACCTGGTGCTCACCGGGCTGCTCAGCTTCGGTTTTGGCGGCTACGTGGCGGGAAGATTGCGTACTAAATGGGCTGCCGTCCCGCACAATGATTTCGTCGAATTTCGCGATGGGACCCATGGTCTAGTTTCCTGGGCACTGGCGGTTGTCATCGTCGCCGTCGTAAGCGCCGGTATTTCGGCCGTGGCGGTGCCGAAATCGGCGCCCGCGACGAACGCGCCGTCGACGACGGCAGGTGAGTCCTTGATGGCGTATGATCTGGATCGTTTATTTCGGTCTGATCGCGCAACACCAGCAGATATCGCCTATACCCGTGCGGAGGCCAGCCGCATCCTACTGACAGCCGGAAGCCGCACCGGCATCAGAGACGATGATCATCAGTTTCTTACTGGCTTAGTTGCCAGCCGGACGGGATTGTCGCCCGCTGATGCTGAGCGACGTGTCCAGGAGGCAATCCCGGCAACCGCCCTCGCCATCAAGCGGGCACGACAGAGTGCTGTGATTGCGGGTTTCTCGATAGCTGCCGCATTACTCGTCGGGGCAGCGGTTGCGTGGTACAGCGCGCACCTCGGTGGTCAGCATAGAGATGAAACAAACTATCCATTGCGCTGGGAATTGAACCGCGTGCCGGCTGTACGGCGTTCATAGTCTTGAACCCAGAGCTGACAAATCCTGAGTCATTTAGATGATGGACGTGCCCCGCATCGGTCGCAGCTCAGGTGCCGATAGCCGTTGCCATCCGTGAAGGCGCCGCCACAGGCGCATTTTGGCTGTCGGGAGGCGAGTAAGGCCATCGCTATGAGAATGATGGCGATAAAGTAATTCATGCTAGAGGCCGCTGGGGCTGCTGCTTGCCAGTACCCAATAATCGATTTTGGCGCCGCCCAGATTTGCCGCGGACGCGTTGATGGTGAAGCTGGCGAGGCTTGAGCTGGCCGCGAGGATGGTCGAGGTTGCGCCGGGAA
>JAFAYW010000035.1 GCA_019240125.1 Alphaproteobacteria bacterium | reverse complement strand
ATCATGCGCCGCGCAATGCTTGAAGTATTCGACGTTCTCGTTGTCGAGATCGTCGATATGCAGGTTCATGCCCATGTATTGGCCGTCGATCGGCATCTCAGCTCTCCCTAATTCTGCTCAGTCGCAACCGATGTGGTGGGCGCGTGGCCGCTACCACCCCTTGCGCATCACCATCGACGAGGCGGTCGCCGGGTTGGCCCAGCCGAGATTGGCGCTGACCTCGACATCCTTCACCTGGCGGCAGCCGCCCTCGCTGTAATCGTAGGTGTGCTGGCGCTTGCCGTCCGGGCCGACCGGGCAGGAATCATCGGCGTCGTGGCGCAGTTGCCGCGTGTTCTCGATCACCATGTTCATCCCGTGCGTGTAGCCCTCGCAGAGGTGCCCACCTGAGGTGTTGTTGGGCCGCTTGCCGCCGAGCGTGATCGTGCCGTCAGACACGTAATTGCCGCCCTCGCCCTTCTTGCAGAACCCGTAATCCTCGAGCTGCAGCATCGTGGTGAAGGTGAAGGCGTCATAGGAGCCGGTGATATCGACGTCCTCGGGGCCCACTCCTGAATTGGGCCACAGGATTTCGCGGGCGTAGTACCCGGCGACGCGCGAGATCGGCCCATGCTGGTAATGCATGTCGAGGCGCGGCTTGTTGCACCGCCCGACAACGCCGCGGATCAATACCAGCGGCCGTTTCATGTCCTTGGCGCGGTCGGCCCGGGTGACGATGACGCAAGTCGCGTTATCGGTCTCGACGCAGCAATCGAGCAGATGCAGCGGCTTGCAGATAAACCGGCTGTTGATCACGTCCTCGACTGTGAAGCGGCGCTTGTAATAGGCCTTGGGATTGTTCGAGGCGTGGCGCGAGTGGAACATTTTGACGTGTGCCACCTGCTCCGGTGTGGTGCCGTAATCGTACATGTGGCGCATGAAGGTTGGGGCAAAGCTCTGGCCGGCGCTCTGCCAGCCATAGGCACGGTTGTGCAGCATATCGCCGCCGACCGGCGCCGCCGAACGCGCCCCGGTGCCCCCAATGCGCACCTGCGAAAACCCGTTCATCGAGCGGAAGATCGCGACGCATTTGCACAGCCCCGCCTCCATGATGCCGATCGCGATGCCGATCAGCGCCTCGGTCGATGACCCGCCTCCGACGCAATCCATGTAGAAATTGAGCCGGAGCCCAAGATCGCCGGCGATAAACGTGGCGCTCGTCGAGTCGCCGCCCGAATAATCGAGCATGCCATCGACATCTTCGGGCTTGAGCCCGGCATCGAGGATCGCGTTGCGCACCGCCCAGGTGCCCATCGCCCGCGTCGTCATCCCCGAGCCGCGGGTATAGGTCGTCTCCCCCACCCCGACGATCGCGTATTTGTCGCGCAGATATTTCGGCGTGGTCCCATCGACCTCTTGTCGTGGCAGCGGCATGCGGTGACTCCTCCTCTTTTCGTCCGTTCGTTCAGCTGCGCTACAGCGGCACCATGCCCATCCAGAACATCGTACTGCCGGCGACGTCGATGTCGTATTTGCGCACGAATGTCAGCTTGCCATCATCGCCGATGCGGAATGTCGATAGCCCCGCCGGCACCTCTTTTACCGCATCGCCGTCACGCACGTTTACCGGCAGGTTGTGTTCGGCGACCAGCATGCGCCCGCTCGGATCGATGTGGAAGGTGCGCGGGTGCAGCTTTTGCGTCTCGATGTGCTGGATCGGCGTCGGCTCGCCGGTCGATTGGTTGATCGCGTAGACGACAATGCTGTTCTCGCCGCCCTTGAAGACCTGCTTGCCCTGATAATCGACGGTCTCCTCGGCGCGATTGGCGCCATAAAGAAAGCGCCCATTGGGGTGCATGTGCACGGTCCCCGCGGCCTGGCGCGCGCGGATGTTCGCGGGCTCCGCCAGGGTCTCGGCGCGAAAGGCGATCTCCGGCTTTGGGCGCCCGTCCATCATGTAGGTGTACATCTTGTTCTGGGTCTCGATGGAGACGTACATCCACGGCTTTGTCGGATGAAAGTCGAGATGGCGCGGGCCGAACCCCTTGCCGCCATCGGGGGCGATCGAGACCTCGTTGGTCAGCAGACCATCCCTGTAGTCAAAGACCTTGAGCGCGCCGGGGTCTTCCGGTTTTGTCGGCGTACCCTCATTGCCTCTGGTCACCAGGATCGCGTGCCGGTTATCCGGGGTGACCCGTATCTGATGCGC
>JAFAYW010000022.1 GCA_019240125.1 Alphaproteobacteria bacterium | reverse complement strand
TTACCTCAATCCGGGTTTCAACGAGATCGCCTCTCGCCGTGCCAGCGGCCGCCCTCGTGCCGCGCGATCTCGCAGAAACCTCAGGGATTATCACGTGCTAATCGGAAGCACGGCCCGGGCGGTTCACTTTAGGATGGTCTGAGGCGGGCGGTTCAGTTTCGGCCGCCGGCGGCAATTGGTAAACCGGCCGGGCGGCGGGTCACGAAGGCGCTGCGAGGTCAACCAGACCGTCCTTTGGGCTGTCACCTGGTCGGCTGCGTGCGAATTTTGTTGCCCGCGAGTCTGCCAGAGACAGAAAATCACGTCCGACAGACCGGAATCCGGGGATGTCGGATGAATAGTTTGGAGTAACCTAAGGTGGCGATGCTGCGATAATTTGAACATTTGGGGTTCCGGATGGCCGTCAACTTTACTGACCCCGCGGACGTGGTGGACGCGGTTGCTAAAATCGCGATCACCCAGGCGCTGGATCACATTCCTGTGGTCGGGGGCGTACTGAGTGCTGTTGTTGAGGCGATCTGGCCCGATTCAACGCCCAATTATCCGACTGCTGACGAGATTTTCAATGAATTGAAAGACCGCATTGCCGGCATGATCGGCACTGCGATCTCGCAGAATGACGTAGCAGTTCTGCAGCAGAGCCTGTCGGACATCGGGAACGTCATCGCGGATTATCAAGATGCCGACAATTACGAAGCCCTCGCTCAATTCATCGCAACGAAAACAACAATAGACGGCAAGCTGGATGATTTTAAGCTCAAGGGGCAGGAAGTCGTTCTGCTGCCGCTTTATGTGCAGGCGATAAATGCCTATTTCTCGTTTCTGCGGGATGGATTGATAGCGTGCCCCAACTGGGTGTATCCGTCCAACGTCAATCCGCAAATCAAATATAATGAAATATTGAAAGACCTCCATACTGCCTTTGCCAGCGCGCAGACGTATACACAAGCAACTTACGCAACCGGGCTGAAAGCCGTTACACCGTCCCCGCCGCTTTCGGGCTTCGATCAATTCAATAAAGTCAACGATTATGTCCGAGAAATGACTCTCCGTACTCGATTACGTCGAGCTTTGGCCGTATTTCTTTCCTGATAAATATCCGAATGGATACAAGCATAAATATACGCGGGAAATTTACGCTCCGGCGCAGGGCTGGAATCGCAAAACACCAATCAACCTGCCGTCGCCGCCGTCGGGACCAATCAGGCAGGTCTCCTACGATGACTGGATATTCGGCAGCGGCTATCATGTTGTCCATCAGCTGCGGCTGGATTACGACGCCAACTCCGCGCCGGGTGGAAAATCGTCCACGGGACTGATGGGGCACGCCGCCGCGCCGGGGGATTTCGCGGTCCACACGATTATCGATGGGGTATCGATCACCAACGTCAATGTATGGGCGGGCGAAATTATTGATGGCATGCAATTGATCGGCACGTGGAACGGCCAACTCTTCACCGGGCCGATGCACGGTTCCACGGGCAGGAATCCGCGGGCAGCATTGGCCTATCCAAGCCATCACGTCAGCAGCATCTGGCTGGACGGCGCCAGAGATTGGAACAATTTCCTCCTACCCGATGTGATGGTTGTCGGATTCAAGATGGATTGATAATTGATAGCCGGGATCGTTTTGGCAGGAGAGGCATCATGGGCCAGATTATGGGTACGAGGATCACCAATAACAGCAAATTCGATCTGGACTATTCCTCGAGCTCGAATACCGTACAAAATATGAGCGGGTCACCGTACCAAGGCACGCTGAAGGCCGGCGGTATGCTCGATTATGCGTGGGAGAAGGATTCGGCTTTAGTCGGTGGCGGTTTTATGCGGGACGCTCATATCGAGTTCCATTTCTCGTTGAACGCCTCGACGACCGTCGCGGATGGCCCCATAACCCGCACTTGGCCGAAGTTTCGGGTGCTGCTGCTGAAATACTTCGACAGCGCACAAGCCGGAACCGATTGGACGCTGACTGCGGCACAACAGGACCTTCCGCCAACCTTGATTTCGCCGCCCTTCGCCCTTCCATCCATCAGCGCGACCGCTGTGGTAAACGGCCACGCCACGGTAACGATCAGCTAGCCGACCCGGTGGATGCAACGACCACCCGGGCGCAGCCGCAACGGATGGCAAAGCGACAGAGTTCGATCTCAACATTGGCATCCAGCGACCCAAACCCCCTATCCAGAGCCGCATAAGCGCCATTCTGGAAAACGCGAAAAAGGCGGGCTGACCTGCGAAGCGCTGTTCCTGTCCTGTGCAGTTGTCAGGGAGAAGACAGATGGCTGCGGAAGATGACGTCGAGCGGCTCCTGGCCGCGGCGCGCGACACCATCCGAGAAGTGCCTTTCATCTGGGTTATCAGCGCGGCGGAAGGGGGCGATGCCAACGCTCGCGTCGTCAATGCTCAACCAGACGCCGAAGGGGATTTCTGGGTGCGCTGGTTTCTCACCCCGCGAGGCGGCCGGAAGGCGAGGGAGATCGGTCGCAACCGCCGCGCAACGCTCGCTTACCAGAACGATTCGCAAAGCGCATATGTCACGCTGATTGGGTCAGCCGAACTGATTGATGATCGCACGGAGATCAGCCGCCGATTTAGCGGCTCACAATTCGACGACCCGGAGGGACGGGTAGCAGCGAGCCTCATCGCGGTCCGCGTGGTTGCTGACCGTATCGAATTGCACGTGCGCGGGGTAACAGCCGAGCCATGGGGCCGTGGCCGTACTACCCTTGAACGAGGGCCGGGCGGGGAATGGCGACTACTGCCGGTCATCTACAATGCCCCCCTCCCGGACAGCCCGTAGGTGACACCACAATTTCTATATCTTGTGTCTGTGTCTCCTTCCGAATCCGGCGCTGCGTCGCATACCGTCCATTATGAGAAATAACGATGGTTTCGGCGGGATCAGGCTGATACTTTATCGAGTTGAAACGGGAGTACCCGTTATAGGGATTGGTCCGCCGCAGCGGGTGAATAGCGATGTTTCATTTCGCCGCGGCAGTGTTGTTCAGCGTCAGGGCCCTGGGAACCGTAAAAGAGAGCGCAATTTCGCCTGATCATCTGGCTAGTATCGTCGCCGCCAGCATCGACCATCTTAAGCGCGATCAATGCGATTGCTACCAAGAGCAACGGAACAATAAAAGTTCTGCTATTGGGGATGATCAGGAACATTCTACAATGAAAGTTGTGGGGGTTGCTCTACTTGCAAAGATCAGGCAGCGATGGATTGCGCCATTTCAAGATGCAGGTCAGCCGGAAAGCAAAGGGTAACGATCGTTCCCCGCCCGAGTTCGCTCTCCAGGCGGAAATCGGCACCGAGGGCTTCTGCCAGCTTCTTGCTGAGCGGCAATCCGAGACCGAAGCCTTCGTGTGCGTGATAGGCGCTGGCGACTTGGCCAAATGGCGTCATTACGTTTTGAATGTCTCCCGCTGCGATGCCGATGCCTGTATCGATAATCGCGATTTCGATACGGTCCCTGACATACTGTGCCGAGAGCGTGACATGCCCGCCGGGCTCAGTGAACTTGACCGAATTTGCGAGCAGGTTGACCAGGATCTGAACAAGCTTGCCTTCATCCGTTCTGAAAATGGCGTGATGTAGCTCCGGCGCGACCTTCTGGGAAAGCACAAGGCTCTTATCAATTGCTGCTTGCTCAACGATGCGAGTCGCGGAGGAGAAGGCAGACTTCAATTCGAATGATTCTTGTTCCACAGTCATGCGGCCGGCCTCGGCTTTCGACAAGTCGAGAATGTCGGTGATAACCCGGAGCAGATGCTGAGCCGAGTTATTGATGTCGCTGGCGTAACCCAAATACTGCTTGTTGGTCATGGGGCCGAAGACTTGGTCGCGCATGATCTCCGAGAAGCCCTGGATGGCATTGAGCGGGGTACGCAATTCATGGCTCATATTGGTCAGGAATTCGGATTTGGCCCGGTTGGCAGCCTCAGCCCGGACGGCCGTCTCCGCCAGATCGTGATTGCGCTGCCGCAGCTCGTCGAGCATGTGATTGAACGAACCTGACAAGAGGTGCAATTCCGCCGGGATGTAGATAGCAAAGCTGGGGGCGCGAGCGGCGGGATCGCCATCGGCGATGGCCGCGGCCGTATCACTGACCGCTTTCAGCGGACGCATCACGTATTTCGCGAGACCCCAGCTGATCACGCCTGCTGCCACGAGCCCGAGGAAAGCCATTGTCGCCGCTACCCTTCCAACCTCGTCAGCTTGCGCATACAGCTCCTCCATCGGCTGTGGCACCATCACGCCCCATTTCGTTTCCGGTACCGAGGTGTAGGCGGTGATCATGTCGGCTTTGAACGCAGGCGAGTAGAACTGCATAACGCCGCTCTGGCCTGCCATGATCGCCTTCACCGGCGGGATTTTCGACATGTCCAACTCGCTGTCGACCCAAGATTGGGTGGGATGCGCCACGGTTTTGCCGACAGCATCGACGACGACCGCATGGCCCCGCGCCCCAAAAGCAATTTTGTGCTGCAGCGCGACCAGGTAGTTCGTACCGAATACGCCGTAGGCAATGCGGCCGTCCGGCAACGCCTTGAGTAGAAAGAAGGCCGGCCTTCCGGCAGTATCGCGCCGCAAGTCCGTGATCACGATGTCGTCATTGTGTACCTGGCTCAGCAGCCTGCGAAACTCGGACAGGGTCTCGGGTTTCAAGACGATCGGTGCGTTCGGCGTCTCCGCAAAGCCGGGCATGAACCGTTCCACCGCGCCGGTGTCGCCGTTCAGTATGCAGATGTGGCGGAATTCCAGAGAGCTGAGCAATTCGCGAAGACCGGGTGCCGGCTCGCCCGAGTAAAACGTCGCGATGCCGAGGCGAAAGCCGGCCTTCACATCAAAAACGTAGCGGGAGAATGCCGACGTAAGATTGTGGGCGACGAGCAGGTGCTTATCGGTCGCCAGATCGATCTGTTGCTGAACGGCGCGGTGCTCAACCCAGGCCGCAAGGGACAAGACTGGCACTGCTGCAACGGCCGTAAACGCCACAAACAGCACATGATGGACGCGCAGCTTGGCCCAGAGTGCTGGCAGTGACAGCTTTAATTTCAGCCGGCTCAGGTCGAATGGCAGACGCGCGCCGCCGATCGCTTGTGTTCTAGCAAATGCCATTCTTACCTCCGGTAGTCGCCTAGTCTAATGACTAGCGGGCGACAAAGCGGGCGCACAGTCTGGATTCCGGCCGCGAGGACTGATCGAAGCGCTTGCCGGGGCTAAATTGTTCACCCGCTAATAAGTCCCAAACCATCTGAATAGGCTTACCAGCTCGGCGCCGCGAGCCCGTGCTCCTGAAGCAGGAGCTCGCGGCATTGGAATTCCGCCTTCGGGCCGGCGGCGCCATAGATTATCCGGCAGTCGCCCGCGATGAGCTGCTCCGGATTGCCGGTGAACCCGAAGAGCGGGTAGGTCATAAGCACGATGATCACGGCACCGAGCACAATCAATATGCGATCTGCGGTGATCATCGTTGCCCTACGGCTCAATGCGGCAGTGTCAAAACGAGGTGCCCAGTGTTGTACATGTCCTGCGCGACCTGCTGGGCACCGACGCTGCTATGGTCGGTCACGCCAAAATCGGCAAACAGGTTGTCGTTCTTGAGCACGACCGCCAGGGTCGAGAAATTGCTGCTGCCGGTTTTGTCGAAATAGACATCGGTATCGTTGCCATTGAGACCGATGCTGACCCAGTTCGACAGATCGTTGAAGGTGAAGGCATTGCTCACTCCGGCGAAGCCAGCATCGGCAAATTCGCTGAGATTGAGATCATCGCCCTTGGCTTCACTGAAGCCGTTTATCGTCTCGCCGAAATTCGAGACGCCTTTGCCGCCGGGAGAGTTGCGCCAGTAATACTCATCGGCGCCGGTTCCGCCATAAGCGACATCCGTGCCCTGCCCATCGAGCAATCCGGTGGCACCGGCGGAACTCCAGATGATGCGGTCGCCGGCGGCGCCGCCATAAAAACTCGTGCTGCCGTTGCCACCTTTGAGTTCGCAGAAATACGAGTTGCTGCCGGTCAGAATATTGCCGTTCAGCTCTGCCGCCTTGACCTGCTGCATATTGGCGTAGGTGTCGGTCCATAATAGGTTGCCATTGGCGTCGAAACCCTGGCCGACATTCGTGTTGTAATTGACCGTAACCCGACAGGCGAGGTTGGCATAATTGGCGCAGCTGCCGATCGCGTTGAAGCCGTCGGCATTGCTTTGCGCGCTTCCGACATAGTGGTTGCCGCCATCATACCCGGCTCCGCCGGTGAAGGTATCCGTGCCCAGGCCGCCGTTTATTGTCGTGCCCGCAGCGGTCGCCCCCACCATAAGGCTCGATTTGGTAGCCGCCGTTCCGCCGAGCGTGATCGTGTCGCCGGCAGCCGTTGTCGAAATCGTATCGCCGCTGCCGGCGTTCAGCGTCACATTGATCGAGGCTGTGGCAAAATTGATTGAATCGCCTTTTCCGGCATTCACGACATTTACATTGGTCAGCGACGTATTCCCGGCGAGACCGGAGAAGGTGCCGTTCCAACCGACCGTGACGGTGTCGGAATTGCCTAATGTCAGGCCATAATTGAGCGTGATCGAGTCACCGTTGTGGCCGGTGATGTTGTCACCGAAAACAACGTTTCCGCTAAACCCATCGCCCTCTGTACGGGTATCGTTGATCGTCAACACGTCGCTATCGTGCATCGTGATCGTGTTGCCGCCGCCATAGACCACCATCGACCCATTGTCATGGATCATGGCGCTATTGGTGCCGCCGCTCATCGTCAGATTGGCGTGATCGTGCAGGCTGACTGTGTTGAAGCCGCCATTGAGGATGACTGTGTTGGTATCGCCGCCCGTAATGCTGTCCGCGCCGAGACCAGAGATCGTGAGGTTGTTACTGGCGGGACCTGCCGCGGTATAGGAGCTGTCAAACCCGATGATGATCGGAGCCTGCCCGGGAGCTGGCGGCGGGCCAGGCGTGGGCGGGGCAGCGGGAGTGGGCATTTAAATCCTCCGGCAAGTCAGGCAGGTGGCCGAAGGTAGAGTTCGATTTCTTACTCGTTGATTAATCGTTAGGCAAATTAACCATCTTCTTCAGCGCGGCCTCCGACCCATCGCCCAAAGGGATGATCCAGAGCTGGGCTATCGCTGTTGGCGACGGCTGTGCCCCAAGCCTTGAGCGTGGACCATCTGGCGACGGTAAGGGGCTTCTCGTCCAATAAGCCCCATCATGTAAAGTCGGCCCGGCAATATGTTCTGACAAGCTCGCGAACACTTATCTTGGTAACCCCCGCGCCCGAATGGTTCGCCAGCATGGTCGAACCAATACTGTTAGACCTAATCTATAACTATCGGTAAGGGATTATGCCACCATCTCGCAGTCCAGCTCGTCCCTCCCCAATGGAAGGCTGCTGTGTTCGTAGCGCGGCCCGCGAAATAGGGATCGAGCCGGGGGGCGTGATCCTGAAAATAGGTGACCAGACACGTGTCGCCGAGTAAACAAAA
>JAFAYW010000018.1 GCA_019240125.1 Alphaproteobacteria bacterium | reverse complement strand
AAGCAGCCGATCGGCGTGATCCTCGACGCGGCCAGGGAACATCGCGCCCACGCAATCGGCATGTCCGGGCTCCTGGTCAAATCAACCGTGGTGATGCGTGAGAACCTCGAGGAGATGAGCCGGCAGGGGCTCGACGTGCCGGTGATGCTCGGCGGCGCGGCACTGACCCGTCGCTATGTCGAGGATGATTGCGTCAAATCCTATGCCTGCGGCCGTGTCGCCTATGCCCGCGACGCGTTTGACGGGCTGGCGCTGATGGACCGGATCGTCGGTAACGATTTCGACGGCTACCTCTCCGAGGTGCAGACAAAAAACGAGGGCCGCGTCGTCAACGAAAAGCGCAAGCTCGGCCGCGCCGGCGACGCCAAGCCGCAACGCCCCGTCGATTTCGAGGAAATCAGACTGCGCCGCGCCGAACTGACCGCCAAGGTCGAGGTGCCGGAGCCGCCCTTCTGGGGCACGCGCACGATCGCCCGTGTGCCGGTCAAGGCGATCGTGCCCTACCTCAACGAGCGCATGCTGTACCAATTCCAGTGGGGCTACCGGAAGGACGGCCGCTCGCTCGCCGAGTACAAGGATTGGGCTAAGAAGGAACTGCGCCCCGTCATGTCGCGCATCGCCGACATCTCGATCCGCGAGAACATTCTGGTGCCGCAGGCCGCCTACGGTTATTGGCGCTGCGCCGCGCAGGGTAACGATGTGCTCCTGTTCGATGAAACCGGCAGGCGCGAGGTATCCCGCTTCTCTTTTCCGCGGCAGAACCGCGAGGGCGGGCTGTGCATCGCCGATTTTTTCCGCGATGTCGATGATCCGCAGCGCGATGTGATCGGCCTGCAGGTCGTCACCATGGGGAGCAGCGCCTCGGACGTGGCGCGCGAATGGTTCGCCGAAAATCGTTATCAGGATTACCTGTACCTGCACGGTTTCTCGGTTGAGATGGCCGAGGCCTTTGCCGAATACGTGCACAAGCGCATCCGCGGCGAATTGGGCTTCGCCGCCGAGGAAGCCCGCGATCATGACGAGATGCTGAACCAGGGTTATCGCGGCAGCCGCTATTCCTTTGGCTACCCCGCCTGCCCCAACCTCGCCGACCAGAAGCAATTGTTGGAATTGCTACGCGCCGACGAAATCGGCGTCACCCTCTCCGAGGAAGACCAGCTCGATCCCGAGCAATCCACCTCGGCCATCGTGGTGCATCATCCGCAGGCGAAATATTTTTCGGTGTAGCGCAATCCGTGCCGGTCTGGCTTATGAGTCCAGTGAGGCATCGGGAGTAATCCACAGAATAACTACAGACCTCTGGGTGATCTCGAAATTGGATGTCCAGTCCCCACGGTGCTTGATATAGCCTGAGTGTCCTTTAAAGACCGTCGCGGTGGCTATGACGTGTTCAGGATAGCTCAAGCAGCCGACACTGATATTGCGGGCGAGCCGCCCGATTACCTTCTGGCACCGCCTGAAGATGGGCCGGTGCGGCGCGGTCTGCGCGTCGATTTATTCCGCCCCAGCGTCGATATGGAGGCAATGCTCTCGCTGAGAGCTACCGTATGGGGTGCCCATCATCCGCATTCCTCAAAGGCCTTTCAAGCTTGGCTCTATGCTGATGCCGGCCTGGGTGAACCGCGGGGCGTCATCGCGCGGCAACGCGATGGGCGGGTCATCGGCTTCGTCGGGTTGAGCCGACAGCGTTTTCGCCTCAATGGCTCGGACACGCTGGCTGCCTGCGGCCTGGACTACATGGTCCGCCC
Source organism: Alphaproteobacteria bacterium (assembly GCA_019240125.1). Taxonomy (GTDB): domain Bacteria; phylum Pseudomonadota; class Alphaproteobacteria; order ATCC43930; family CGMCC-115725; genus DATARH01. The sequence goes on along the minus strand of JAFAYW010000018.1, from coordinate 3,407 downwards.
GCGCACCGGAAATCTGGTCTTTGGGCTGATTGCGTTGCGAATGACTCAGTCCTGGTTTGACACGGCGCGGGATCTCGGTTGCACCTTTGCACTGGCGTTCCCCACTGCGAACTCGAACCGCTTTCTGACGTCTCAGCATATTGGCGGCGCGCCAATATATGAGCCAACGATCATGATAAGGCCGCTCCTGACCGCGGCGCTGACCAAACGTGTCCACGCACGTGTGTCCCGTCGCGCGACGACGGCAGCACTATGGGGAGCGGCATTGAACTCGCGTCTGATCAGCTCGCTACAGGCACGCGCCGCCGAAGTCGGGGAATTCACCTCTGAGTTTGGTTCTGAATTCGACGCGCTTTGGCAGAGGGTCGCGCCCGAACTGGACTTCGCCGCTGTCCGCGACGCCAGGTATCTTTCATGGCGCTACAAGCGGCACCCGATCCATGACTACCGATGCCTTACTTTACGGAGCGAGGGGCAGCTGAATGGGTTCGCGATTACGCGACCCGGAGAGGTTCTCGGCACCGACGGGCTGTTGCTGGTCGATTTTCTGGCAAGTTCCTGGGCACCGAGAAGTTCGGCCCCGCTCATCGAAGCCGTTGTCAAGCAGGCGCAGGACGCGCATCGCGATGTGGTTGCCGCGCTGGCTACCCCCGGTACCCGGTTTTATCGCGCCTTGATGCTCTCTGGCTTCTACCCGTTGCCGCGCTGGCTGGTCCGGCGGCCATTTCACGCCATCGGGATCGACCTTTACGGCGGCACGCTGCCTCCGGTTATGCCGGCGCGCTGCCATTTCACATGGGGTGATGTTGATGTGGTCTGATCGCGGGTTTGCTCCTGCGCCAGCCCGGCCCCGCTGCTATCGGATCACGTGGGGAACTGGAAGATGTTTGCCGGTTCCTCGCGGAAATCGCGCTTGCGCCGCAGCCAGTGCGTCATCGCGGTGACGTAAGGGGCGGCGCCGCACACCATCGCGATCTGCTCTTCGTTCAACGACAGCCCGGCGCGTTCGCAGGCGGCGAGGACAGTGGCTCGGATCGCGGGATCGGTGACCGCATCTGGCGCCGGTGTCGGCGGCAACGCCGTTGACAATTGGGCGGCGGGGTCGAGCACCGGTCGGCGCCGGCGCCACGCGGTGGCCCGCTCATAGGCATCACCCGCGCGCAATACCGTGGCTTCGTCGAACGGCCGACCAACTACCTGCAACGACAGCGGCAGGCCCGCTGTGGTAAAACCCATGCACAGCGCCAGCGCCGGGCCGCCGGTGACGTTGAAGGGCGTCGTCAGCGACGAGGCCTGCCGCCAGAAATTGATCGTGCGCCAGGCATCGAGACGCGGCGCCGGTCCACCCGCCGAAGGTGCGAGAAGCACATCGTATTTGGCGTAAATCGGCTCCATCTCGGCCAGCATCAGCCGCCGCTCGCGCTGCGCCTGCACATAATCCGAACTGCTGTAGAGGATCGCGGGGGAGCGCGCGCCCGAGGAAATCGGCGCCGAACTGGCCGGGCCGGGTCTGCAGTTCCTCCTCGTGGATCGCGTATTGCTCGCTTTCGGCGATCGTGATCTTGACCGCGTAATACGCGTAGGCCGGCCGGATGCGCGCCTCTTCGACAATCGCGCCAAGCGAGCGGAAGACCGCATACGCTTCTTCGAGTGCCGCATGCATTTCAGGCGCGACGGTCTGGTCTTCCTCGTAGAGGTGACGCAGGACGCCGATGCGCAGCCCCTTAATATCGCCGGTCAGAGCGGCCCGGTAGTCGGGGATGTCAGTCCTGGCGCTGGCCGGGTCCTTTGGGTCGTGGCCGGCCAGGGCCTGCAGCATGATCGCGCAATCCTCGACCGTCCACGCCATCGGCCCGGCATGGTCGAAAGTGAAGGAATTGGCGTAAACACCGGCCCGGCTGACGAGGCCATAGGTCGGTTTCAGCCCGGCAATGCCGCACAGCGCCGCCGGGCCACGGATCGAGCCGCCGGTATCGGAGCCCATCGCCCCCGGCGCCAGACCGGCCGCCACCGCCGCGCCGGCACCGCTCGACGAGCCGCCGGTGAAATGATCACGGTTCCACGGATTGCGGGCGGGCGGCCAAGCCAGATCGAACGACGGCCCGCCATGCGCGAATTCGTGCGTCGCCAGTTTGCCGAGCAGGATGCCGCCGGCGGAGTAGAGCTTGCTGACCGTCGTGGCGTCTTCGGTCGGGATGTAATCGGCGCAGATGCGCGAATGGCTCGTGGTGCGGATGCCGGCGGTGCAATAGATGTCCTTCAGCGCGAAGGGAACCCCATGCAGCGCACCGCGATAGTTGCCGGCCATGATCTCGGCCTCGGCGGCGCGCGCCTGGGCGCGGGCCTTATCCGGGGTCGGCAGCAGATACGCGTTGAGCTGCGGGTCGAGCGCCTCGATGCGGGCAAGCAGCGCCTCGGTCAATTCGACCGGCGACAAGCGCCGGCGCTCGATCAGACGGGCGGCCTCCGCGATGGTCAGGAAATGCAGTTCGGTTTTCGGGGAGGTCACGTCATCAGGCATATCGTTACCCCTGTGATGCCGGCGAGAGCCGGGTCCCGGCTGGTTGTGACGGTCGGGCCCGGCGTGTGCGGGAAAGCGAAATGATACCCGATTGCGTGCGAGAATGGGGCCAACGCGGCTACGGCCACAACCCAGCAGGTGCGCATCGCGCGGCAGTAGGAGATTGCTGCCTCGATCGCCGCCAAGGCCGAGTTCGAGTACTTCTATGACAAGCCCCATCCCGACACGCTGCGCACCGTCGTCGCCCGACCCGTTTACGGTCGAGAGCCTGTCGCCGCACCGCTATGTCGCAGCCGATCAGGATGACAGCCTGCTCGACGACTTCGCCGAACCCGCTGCCAGCCACGGGGATCGGGGCCACCAGGATCGGGGCCACCAGGATCGGGACAACCAGAATCTCGGTCAGATGGTGCTGGCCGAGACGCGTGCCCATTGAGAGCCGCGAATGATTCTTGCTCTATAACGTATTGAAATGTGGTGCCGGCTGCCAGGATTGAACTGGCGACCTACCGCTTACAAGTCGGTTCATACCTGAAACCGCGAGATGCCCGATGAAACGCCATGAGGCGGTGGAACCCTCATTAAATCGAGGCATATAACCGCCTAAAATGTTTCTCCGCGCTTCGGCGGATGGCATACTGTTCCTAGCAAAACGCTACCCCAAACCAGATTGGGGTAGCAGCGGGGTAGCAGGTGCCACGACTAACGGACAGGAGTATCGATGCGCTGCGCCCACGGACTGTCCGCTATGAAGTCTGGGATGACGCGCGGAAGGGCTTCGGCGTCCGGGTCACTCCGCGCGGAGTTAAAAGCTTCGTGTGGGTCTACCATTTCGACGGTAAGCCGCGCCGTTTGACCTTCGGCACTTACCCGCGCCTCTCGCTCG
>JAFAYW010000012.1 GCA_019240125.1 Alphaproteobacteria bacterium | reverse complement strand
GTGTCGTTGATCGCGATCCCGACGCGGATCGGACCCTGACCCGGCAGGCCGGTGATCGACATCAGCCCACCCATGCCTTGCGCGATCTGATCGACGCCGGGCCGGCCCTCATACGGCCCGTCCTGACCAAACCCGGAAATGCTGCCATAGACGATGCGCGGGTTGATCTTCCTGACGCTCTCATAATCGATGCCGAGCCGGTGCTTCACGGTCGATTTGAAATTCTCGACGATCACATCGGCCTTTTTCGCCAATTCGAAGAAAATCTTCTTCCCCTCCGGGGATTTCAGATCGAGCGTCAACGAGCGCTTGTTGCGGTGCAGATTCTGGAAATCGGGGCCGTCACGGCGCGCGCCCGTGGCGTCGGCACCGGCGCTCGGCTGCTCGATCTTGATGACATCGGCACCCCAATCGGCGAGCTGCCGCACGGCGGTCGGGCCGGCGCGGTGCGCGGTGAGGTCGATGACGGTAAATCCATTAAGCGGCAGCGAAGTCATGTCAGCGTCTCCCGATTGCGAACCGATTGCAGCATGCTACGTCTTTCGCCCGGTCATTGCGAGGCGCCGCAGGCGACGTGGCAATCTCCGGCAGACCGCGATTCCATACATCGAGATTGCTTCCCCCGGCTCGCAATGACAGCGTTGGGAGCAGGCACGGATTTGTTTTACGCTCCCGATCGCATCAATTAGAGGCCAGTCAGCCATGACCCGCCATTTCGGCGTTCTGATCCCCTCGACCAATACCACCGTCGAGATTGAATTCAGCCATTTACTGCCGGCCGATATCATCCAGGCGCATTACGCGAGGGTCATGTCGCGCAGCCCGGACAAGTCGCCTTTCCATCCGCCGCTCGATGCCGATGTCGCGTATCAGTCGAAGATGCTCGGGACAGCGAGGGTCGAAACGGTGATCCTCTTGCAAAGCTCGGCCAGCCTCTTCGATGAAGATTTCGACGAGAAGACGCTCGCCGCCATCAAGGAGCACGCCGGTGTGCCTGGCATCATCTCGGCCAGTGCGGTGGCTGAGGCGGCACGCCATCTCGGGGCCACCAATGTCGCGCTGGTGTCGCCTTATTCGGAGGCTGTGACGGCCAGCGCCAAGCGCTATTTTGAGGCGCGCGGGCTGAAAATCGTCACCGCCAAAGGCTTTGCCGCCAAGGATTCCTACGCAATCGGCAATCTTGGGCCGGAGAATGCACGAGATGCCTTCGCCCGCATAAACCGTCCGGAAATCGAAGCGTTTCTGGTACCGGGCGGTAATTTCCCGACGATGAGGTCGATCCCCGCCTGGGAAGCCGAGTTCGGCAAACCGGTTATTGCCACCAATACCGCGGCGATCTGGGCGATGATGCAGCGTCTCGGCATCAAGGACCGGCTGCCCGGCCTTGGACGGTTGTTGGGTTAGGAGAAGCGCTGAGATGAACGACGTTACCCCATTTGCGACATCCGTGAAGGAGCCGGCCGGCAAGGTACGCGACCTTGCCGGCATGATCAGAGCTGCTGGCGATGAGATCGAAAAGATGCAGCGCCTTCCAGCGTCGCTGCTCGATGCGATGCATGAGGCAAGGCTGTTCCGCATGCTGTTGCCGCGCGTGGTGGACGGCGACGCGATCGAGCCCAGCGCCTACGTCCGCGCGGTCGAAGAGGCGGCGCGGGCCGATGGCTCGGTTGGCTGGTGCCTGTCGATCGCCAACAGCACCGGGCTGATCGCCGCCTTTATGAAGCCGCAGATCGCGCGCGAAATCTGGGGCGACCCGCGCGCCGTCGTCGCCTGGGGACCGCCCAATGACAGCCGCGCCACCGCGGTGCCCGGCGGCTACCGGGTCAGCGGCCGGTGGGATTTCGCCAGCGGCTGCCGTCATTCGACCTGGATGGGCGCGCACACGGTTGTCGTGGAGCCGGATGGGTCTTTGCGCCTCAACCATTCGGGCCGCCCGGAGGTCAAAACCTACCTGTTTCCGACATCCGCCGCCCATCGGCTCGGCAACTGGCACCCGATCGGACTGCGCGGCACCGCGTCGGAAAGCTACGAACTGCACGATCTATACGTCACCGAGGATTACACCTCGACGCGTGAAGACCCGGCGGCCCGTATCGAGCGCGGACCGCTTTTCGCGTTTCCGCAGCAGACGCTGTACTCGGTCGGCATCGCCAGCGTCGCACTCGGCATCGCCCGCGGCATGCTCGACGCTTTCATGGAATTGGCCGTCGCCAAGACGCCGCGCGGTATGGTGCGGCTCGCCGATAGCGGCTCGATCCAGGGGGAGGTCGCGCGCTGCGAGGCGCGGCTTGGGGCAGCGCGTGCCTATCTGTGCGATACGGTGACAGAAATCTACGCGACCGCCGACGATGTCGCGCCGATCGACATTCCGGCGCGCGCCCGGGTGCGTCTCGCCGCGGTGCACGCGATCACCAATGCCGTCGCGGTCGCCGACCTTACCTACAAGGCAGCAGGGGTCGATGCAATCTTCCCCGGCAGCCCCTTCGAGCGCCGCTTCCGCGACATCCACACCGTATCGCAGCAGATCCAGTCGCGTGACGTGCATTACGAAACCTGCGGCCAAGTCCTGCTGGGAACACCGCCAGCGGTGTTTCTGTAGGGTGACTTTTCGGTGGGCCGGGGCGCCTCTTGCCCCTGCCCTACCCCGAACGCCGCACGGCGCCCGCCTGCTCGACCAATCGCGCCAGCGCCCCATAGGGCTGGGCCCCGACGACCCCATAGCGGGAAGCGACAAAGGTCGGCACGCCGGTGACGCCGTACTGGTGCGATTTCGCCCAATCGGCATCGACCGCGTCGCTGAACCGCCGCTCATTCAATACCGACCGCGCCTCACCGCCCGACAGCCCGACCCGCTCAGCAATCTCAACCAGCAGATCGACATCCGCGAGGTTCTTCGCCTCGACGAAATACGCCTTGTACAGCAGGTCGTGGATCGCCTCGCCGCCCGGCGTGGTATCGGCCCACTTGCCGAGTTCCTGCGCGAGGCGGCTGTTATAGGTGTGGGTGCGGCGGCCATAGGGCAGCCCCTCCTGATCCATTAGCGTCTTCATGCGCTGATAGGCTTCCTCCGGGTCGGTGCCGCGCGAGGCATAAAACTCCGCCATCGACCGCCCTTCCATCGGCGTGTCCGGGTGCAGCGGAAAATGCACCAGCTTGGTCTCGATCGCGTACGTCGCCTTGAGTTTTTCAACACGCACGGTGCTGAGGTAACACCACGGTCAAACGTAGTCGGTGAAGATCTCCAGCGTTACCGTCTCAGTCATTAGCCATGCCCTTTGGATTTGTCTGCGTTGCGAGGTGTTGCGGTAGCGAATTTCCGATAAGCCGGCCTTGAATCAGCCGTTCAGGTTTCACATCGTTGATCGGCATTTAACTCAGCTAGTCGAAGGTCAGCACCGTGCGCGCGACCTCGCCGGCCTTCATCGCGCGGAAGGCTTCGTTGATGTCGGAGAGGCGGCCGCGCTTGGTGACCATGTCGTCGAGGTTGAGGCGACCCTGGCGATAGAAATCGAGGTATAGCGGGATATCCATCCGGAAACGGTTGGAGCCCATACGCGAGGTTTGCACCTTGCATTCCGGGCGGATCGCCATCCAGGGAAACTCGATCGTCGCGTCCGGCGGTAACACCCCGACGATCGTCGCGGTGCCGCGGATCGCCAGCGATTCGATCGCCTGCCGGCATAGTTTCGCGATACCGACAGCCTCGAAGGCATGATCGACGCCGAGGCCACCGGTCAGGGCGCGCACCGCCTGGACCGGATCGTCCTCGCCGGAATTGACGAAGTCGGTCGCGCCGGCGCGCTTCGCCATCTCTTCCTTCTGGGCGAACTGATCGATGGCGATGATCTGCCGCGCCCCACCGATACGGGCGCCCTGGACAATCGACAGCCCGACACCGCCGCAACCAAACACCGCGACGGTCTGGCCTGGCTCCAGGCCGGAACTGCGCAACGCGGCGCCTACGCCGGTCAAGACGCCGCAGCCGACCAGTGCGGCCCGGTCGAGCGGCAGATCGGGATCGATTCGCACAACTGAATTCTCATGCAGCAGCATTTTTTCGGCGTAGCTCGAGATGCTGAGAAACTGGCGCACCGGCTGCCCCTTTAGCGACAGCCGCGGCGTCTCGCTTTCATTGCGAGCAACGATGGCGCCGGTGCACAGATTGGGATGGCCCGACAGGCATTGCGCACAGCTGCCGCAAAACCCGGAAAGACAGGCGACGACATGGTCGCCCGTGCGCACGCTGGTCACGTCGGGGCCGGCCGCCTCGACGATACCGGCACCCTCATGTCCAAGCACAATCGGCCGGTCCAACGGAAAGCGCCCGACGCCATCCACCACGTGCAGATCGCTGTGGCACACCCCGGTCGCCACCGTGCGCACCAGCACCTCACGACCGCGTGGCTGGTCAAGATCGATCGCCTCCAGGGTCAGAGGTTCGTGGACCTTGCGGAAAACCGCCGCCTCAATCTGCACGTCGTTCCTCCCCGATTGACCTCGCCTAGGCGGTCACTGCCCGGCGCGCCGTTTCGAAATTGTTGAAGGTGGGAATGATATCGCTGATATGCGCGGTGATGAGCACGCCGGCAACGTTGGCGTTGGGCGACAGCAGCACCATCCTGCCGCCCTTGCCACGAGCCGTGTTCGCCCCCATCAACAGCGACCGAATACCCATCGACGACAGATAGGGCACGCCGCTCATATCGACGATCACACGCAGGCCGGGTGTAATCGCGTCGATAAATTTCTGGGCGATTTCCGCCGAGCCGTCCTGATCCCAGCGTCCGGTCGGCGCCACGAGAACCACCCCCTCAGCCAACTGTTCGACGCGCATTTCCATGACAGGTCACCCCTAGCTGAGCCATTGATGACGCAGCCGCTCACGATGGCGCAGCAGCCAGTACAACATGATCAGTGTATGGGCGCTCGCGACCGCGCCGGTGTCCAGCATCGTCTCGATCTCGGCGACGCTCTTGACGATGAGCCGGATATCCTCCTGCTCGGTCGCCACGCCAAAGGTTCCCGCGGCATCGGCCTTGCGCGCGTCGATGCGGCCGCAGAACAAATGTACCTTTTCGTCGAGGCTGCCTGACGCCGGCAGAAATTCCTGGATCGGCACGAGCGCACCGACCGTGTCGAGGTCGGCCTCCTCCCGAGCCTCGCGCCGCGCCACATCCTCGGCGCCTTCACCCCCGTGGTCGAGCAGCCCGGCCACGGCTTCGATCTGCCACGGCGAAAACCCGGCATAGAGCGCCGCGAGACGGAATTGCTCGATCAGCACGACACAATCACGCTCTGGATCGTATAGCAGGATCGCGACCGCGCCGCCGCGCCGAATGATATCGAAGACTCGCTCACCGCTCCAACCGCCATCGAAGCGGCGATGGCGAAACCGCACGACATCAATCCCGAGATGGCGTCTGAAGCCGCTTTTCGCCTCGATAATCTCGACGTCGGGATGAGCCGGAGGGCCGCGATCGCTCTTGCTGGTCATAACATCAGGCTCAGGAGACGACGGGCAGATCGAGAAAGCGGTCGGGCGACAGGCTGTCGATCTCAACCACCCAAAGATCCGGGTCGCGTTTGCGCTGCCGCGATATGTAGGCGTCGGCATCGGCTTCCGGAACATCCGCCGCGCCGGTGGCGCGCAGCCACACGGCCGTGCCGTTCGGCTGCCGCGCCTGACTCAACACGACGCAGGCGTCACGCCCGACCAGCTTCAGCAGGATGGCGCCGGCATCGGGATCCCCGCGCGCGGTAACCGCGACCCCGATCGCGGCGAGATCGCAGCGCCGGATCAGCGCCTTGACCGAGATGCCGCTCTTCAGCCGCGCTTCCATGCCGCGGCTTAGGAGCGCGTGAGCCGTTCAAGGCCGGCGGTATCGCCGTCCCGGTGCACCACGACAATGTTCTGCGGGTCGACCAGCACATAGGCGCTGTAACCGTCGCCGCAATTGACCTCCGCAACCGGGTATTGCGGCTGCACCAGCAGCCCGGAGAGGCGACGCTGCAGATCGGGCTGGCGCGGCGTCAATCCGAGCAACACATCACGCGGCTTCTCGCCATACGCGAAGACAAACTTGCCGTCGCAGGTCTGCGGGCTCATCGCTGTCGGCTGCTCCCCGACCTGCCCCAGAAGGACCGTACTGTCATTGAAGTCGACCTGCGCCCGGTCGGGCGTGGTCCAGGCGCCGGCGAATGGGTTGCTTGGTGGCGGCGCCAGGACGCCGACACAGGCCGCCGGCAACAGCGACATGGCGATGAGTGCGGCACGCCGCAGGCAACGCATAGAGCGATCGATCGCAACGCGGGTCACGGCAAACTCTCCCAGGCTCTGCCCGATCCGGAATAACACGCGCCGGATGGCGCCGCAAACCCGCTGCCACCGCAATGCCTCGGGACCGGGTCACAGCCGGTCGAGGGCTCCCGCCAGCCACAACTCCCGGCTCAGGCTGCGCTGAATCTTGCCGCTGGTTGTCTTGGGCAACGAGCCGGGGCGCAGCAATTCGATCGCCCGCGGCACGATTTCGTGGTCGTTGACGATCGCGGTGCGGATCTGCCGGATCAGCTCGGCTGGCTCGATCTGGTTGCGATAGGTGCGCTCGATCTCCTGCACCACGACGAGCCGTTCAGGCCCCTGCGCGTCGGATACGGCAAAGGCAGCGCCGCCATAGCGACGCAATCCCGGATGGCAGTTCTGAACCGTGTCCTCAATGTCCTGCGGGTAGTGGTTGGCACCGCGAATGATGATCATGTCCTTGCGCCGGCCGGTTATAAACAGCTCGCCGGCAGCATCGAGGAAGCCGAGATCGCCGGTGCGCAGCCAATCCTGATTGCTGGAATCATCGGCAATGGTGGCGGCGAAGACAGCCTCGCTCGCCTCCGGCGCCTGCCAGTAGCCATGCGCGATGTTGGGCCCACGCACCCAGATCTCGCCTACTTCATCCGGGCCGCAGCGCAACCGATCTTCCGGATCAACGATCGCGACATTCTCCCCCGGGAGGGCATGACCGCAGGCCACCACCTCCAGCGCATCCGCGGCGCCGGTTGCGGCAACCGCGCGGTCGCGCAGCAGCCCGCCGCGGCTGATCGTACGGGTGATCGGATCGCGCCCCCGGTTGCCCGCGGTGATCAATACCGTGCCTTCGGCCATGCCGAAGGCGGGATACATCGTGTTGGCGGCATACCCGTATGCGGCGAAAGCTTCGGCGAAGCGCCGCAGGGTTTGCGCCCTGACCGGCTCGGCACCGTTGAACGCAACCTTCCACCGCGACAGATCAATCCCCTCCAGCTGATCCGGCCGAGCCCGTTCTACGCATAAATCGAAGGTGAAGTTGGGTCCCCCGGCGACCTCGGCACCGTAGTCGCTGATCGCACGCAGCCATATCGCCGGGCGCTGGATGAACGCCACCGGCGCCATCAAGACGCAATGCGCGCCGAGATAGGCCGCCTGCAATGCATTCGTGATCAGCCCCATGTCGTGGTACAGCGGCACCCAACTGACATAGGTCGACTCGCGGCTGTTGCCGAAAGCCGCTTCGATCATCACCAAGTTTGCCATCAGATTGGCATGGCTCACCATCACACCTTTTGGCGCGGCGGTCGAACCCGAGGTGTATTGCAGAAAAGCGATGTCGTTTGGCTGGAGCACCGGCAGCGGCGCACGGGGCGCCGGCGGCGGCTCGTCGATCGCTACCCAGTGCAGCCCGGAGACCGCGACGCGGCTCGTCAGTTCGCCGCGCTCGCCGGCGATCAGGGCAGCTGGCGCCAGGGCGATGCGCGGGGCGCAGTTCGCGACGATGCTGACACTGGCATCGCGCGCCGCCTGCCGGCGCGGCAGCATCATCGGCACCGCGATCAACCCGGCCAGCAGAGAGCCAAAAAACCCGATCATGAAATCGATGCCGTTTGGGCACAGCAACAGCACGCGCTCACCCGGCTCTGCCCGCTCGCGCAGCGTGTGCGCCAACGCGGTCGCTCGTCTCGCCAGCTCGCCGAAGCTCACCGAGCGTTCCGGGCTGCCGCGATCGGACAACCATGTGTAAGCGAGGCGCTCCGGATCGCTCTCGGCGTGCCGCCGCAGCACGTCGCAGAGGGTGTCGGTGAATGCTGAATGCGTCATGCGGTCAGCCAGCGCTCGACTTGCCCTCGCGGGTAACCAGGTGACGCGCCAGCGTGGCAATCGTGGGATAATCGCCGACAATTTCCGGTTCCAGCTCCATCCCAAGCCACTCCTCGAGCTCGACGACAAAATAAACCGAAGTCGCCGAATCGAGACCCATCTCCGAGAACGTATTCTCCGGCCCGATTTCGCTTGGCGGGCTCTCTACATTTTGCCTGATGTAGTTGAGGCACCAGTCGCAAATTTCAGATTCGCTGACGTTCGGCCGCGCCACTCCCAATGCCTCCTCGTACATACCTGTTCAAGCGAAAACCGCGGCTGAAGGCAGGTCTCTGGCCAGTACGCGCGACACTTGGCCGACCCCGGCACTATTGCAAGTGCGGCGCGCCGGACGCTACATTTCGTGCCGATATGGGTCAAGTCGCGGGTAGGATGATCGACGCCGCCAGAGGCGGGCGCCGCGCTGTTGCTATGCGGAAGCAGACAAAGTGCCCGACGACATCGCATTAACCGCATTCGCGCAGAGACCTGAGAGCAGGGCGCTGGCGCCTCATCCGCCGCCGTCATCAACGGCACTTCTGCCCAAGCTGGAGAGTGGGGCGCGCGGCAAGCGGGGTACCGGCGGCGCGATTGCGTTGCGCCGGCAGGAGCCCGCCGGCTGCTTCCTTTATGGGCCGTATCTGCATCTTCGGCAGGGCTCCTACCGGATGACGATCCGCTGCAGCAGCCGCCGCGCTCGGATGCTCGATCAGCCGGTTCTCGGGGTCGAGGTCATCATCCTGAGCCGCTTTCAGCTGCAATGGTGCGACTTTACGCAAGCGGAGCTGGCGGATGGGGTAGCCACGATAGACTTCTCGGTCCCGTTCGAGCACAGCCTGGAGAGCGAAAACGAAGGGCGCTTTGAATTCCGCTTCTACCACTTCGAAAACGCCGACATCGAAATCACCGACGTCAAACTCGATCCGCTGCCACCGTCGGGCCTATTGCCCGATCCGAAGGCTCGCACCTGGCGCATGCTCGGTCGTCTGCAAAAGGGCTGGTTCGGCCGTCGCGTCCGCAGCGGCAGTGTCCGCACCGCCGCCTGGGAACCGATCGGTTGCATAGTTTATGGCGGCTGGCCGTATCTACGGCTGCCACGCGCTCGCTACCGGCTGACGGTGCGGGCCGATCTCTCTTCTGCCGCGGCCAGCGCCGCCTCGCTGCTGGGCGTCGAGGTACAGGCGCAAAGCCGCTGGCGGACACGTTCGATGCTGCAGGTGGCGGCGAACGTCCCAGCGACAAATGGCATTCAATTGCTGTGGCGGGAATTTGACAGGCAGGCATTGGCCGACGGCGTTATGACCCTCGACTTTGTCGTGCCAACCGAAATCGGGTTGGAGGCTGGCGCCGACGCGCCTATCGACATTCGCCTGCATCGTCTTGCAGCGGCCGATTTGACAATACATGCCGTCGACGTGCGTCAGCTTTGTGAGACTGAGCCAATGCAGGCCAAGCCGTCGGCCTGGTATCTGATGCGCGAGCGCGAGATGACGGGCCGGGATTGCGCTCGCGGTGTGGTCCGGCGCTGGCTGCCGCCACTTCCGGCAGGACATTATCGTCTCCGCGTCAAGGCGAGCGTGCCGAGCACCGCGTCGCGCGACGCCCCGGCGCTGACCATCGAGGTCGCCGCCCGCCCTAATTTCGCGGAACAGCCGCAGAGCCTGCTGCGACCAGCCCTGACGGCGCGCACCACCATCACCGTTGGCGAGGTAGCGAGGGACGCAGGCGGCCACAGCTTCGCGATTCCCGATGACATGGCATTGGGCGTCGGTAACCTGCAATCGACCTTTACGCTGCGCGAGGCGCCTGACAGCGGTGTTTCGATTGCCGAAGTCACGTTACTTCAGGAACTGGAGGAACTGCCGGCTAAATCGCGCGCCCAAAGCCACCTGGTGGCGCCAATGCTGCGCCCCACCGGACGGCGCAAGATTGTCATAATCGGGAATTGCCAGTCGGAAACGCTGCGCCAGGGCTTCACGCACACCGAGTCGCTCAACAAATTGTATGAAGTCAAATATCACTTTGTGCAGCTGCAAAAGAATCTACATGAATTCGCTGCACTCGATCTTGAGACCTGCGACGTTGTCCTGGCGCAGGACATCAAACTCTGGGACGAGTTTCCGCTGCGCGACCACATCCGGCCAGGAGCCGAGGTCATTCGTTTTCCGCTGGTGCGTTTCGCCTCGTTATGGCCGTTTGACGCGTGGAACGGGCCCGGTGACAAGCTCGCCTATGAAAGCGAGGCGCCAAACCTGACCTTCCCATATCTCGATGGCCTGCTCGGGCGGTTACGCACTGAAGTCCCCGATAAACAAGCTCGCTTCGATGCCTATCGCGACCTTGAGCATCGCGGCATCGTCAATTACCGCCGGCTGCACGACATGGAGGTGAAGCGGCTCGCCTCGGTGGACAGAAAGTTCGGCATCGATCTCGGAAGTTTCATTCTCGACAACTTCCAGAAGCGACAGCTCTTCCACACGACCGTGCGACCAAACTGGGAGGTCTTTGGGCAGATGATCGAGTTTGCCGCGCGGCAGGTCGGGGCGCCGGGGCCAGTGACGGTCAATGAGAGCATCGACACCGGATTGCGCAATCCGCAGGTGCCGATCCATCCGAAGGTCGCACGCGATCTGGGGGTGGGCTGGGCCACCGAGAGCCGGCTGTACCTGAACCGGGGACGCGAGATCAGCTGGGAAACCTATATCCAGGAATACATCCATCATTATGGCTGACCGGCCGATCATTCTCGTCGTGGCTGTGGCCTTGGTGGACACCGATGGCCGCGTGCTCTTGGCCGAGCGTCCGGTCGGCAAGCATCTGGCGGGGACATGGGAGTTTCCCGGCGGCAAGGTGCATCCCGGGGAAAATCCCGAGGCCGCTCTGATCCGCGAACTCGACGAGGAACTCGGCATCGACGTTCTTGCCAGCTGCCTGGCGCCGTTTACCTTCGCCTCACATGCGTATGCCGAATTCCACCTGCTGATGCCGCTTTATGTCTGCCGCAAATGGTCTGGGATCGTGACCGGGCGCGAAGGGCAGCGACTCGCCTGGGTACGCCCGGCGCGCTTTGATGATTATCCGATGCCGCCTGCCGACAAACCGCTGGTCGCGATGTTACGCGACCTTCTCTGAGGCATCGCAATCTCTGCGCCGCCGGGAGGGGCGGCGCGACATATTGAGTCAGAGCTCAGATGGGCTGGCGGCGCAGGCCGGGGTTGTTGTTGAAGCCGCCACTCGGGGGGGTCTGGGGCTCGGCGCCGGCTCCCGCGATCTGGCTGCGCGGGCGGTCAGCGGGTAGCCCGCTGACCACCTCGGCCTCGTTGCGGAAGAGCGCGACCGCATACGGAAACCCGAGTGCGATTTCCCAGCTCTCTCCGGTGTCGAGATACAGCTTTGAGCGGACGCCGCCGGCGATCGGCAGAAGCGCGACGACATGGTCGGAGTTCACCAGAGCACGCTGCTCCGGCATCGTGTCGGTACGCTGGCAGAGAAAAAACATTGCTGTCTCCGAGGGCGCCGCGCCCCTTGCGGTCAACCCAGGCGCGTCTCCGACGCAGCGCGCGTCGCGGCGCTCGCCACCGCTTTGAGCGAGGCCGTGACGATATCACCGTCAAGGCCAACCCCGAACAGCGTTTCACCATCCGCGGTGCGGATCTGGATATAGGCGGCGGCCTGCGCATCGGCGCCGGCGCCGACTGCATTCTCATGGTAATCGAGGACCGTAAGCTCCGTGTCCCGATCACGCTTCAGAGCATCGACAAACGCGGCGATCGGCCCATTGCCGACTCCCTCGATACGGCGCTCCCCGCCGTCGGCGTTGATCGTCGCGACGATCCGCCGCTCGTTTGGACGCGGTTCCGGCAAGATCGAATAGTCGATCAGGCTGATGCCGTTCCGCCCGAGATAAGTCTCCTGGAACAGCGACCAGATATCCCGGCTGCTTAGCTCCTTACCGGTGCGGTCGGTCACTTCCTGCACCACCTTGCTGAACTCGATCTGTAACCCGCGCGGCAGATCGAGCCCATGATCCTCCTTCAACAGATAGGCAACGCCGCCCTTGCCTGACTGGCTATTAACGCGGATGACCGCCTCGTAGCTGCGCCCCAGATCCTTGGGGTCGATCGGCAGGTAGGGTACCTCCCACAGATCGTCATTGCGCTTCTTCAGCGCGTCGAAGCCCTTCTTGATGGCGTCCTGGTGCGACCCGGAAAACGCCGTGTAAACCAGCTCGCCGGCATAGGGGTGCCGCGGGTGCACCGGCAATTGCGTGCAGTATTCGGAGGCGCGCACGACCTCGTCGATATCTGTCACCACCAGGCCGGGCTCGACACCCTGGCTGAACAGATTGAGTGCCAGGGTGATCACATCGACATTGCCGGTGCGCTCGCCATTGCCGAACAAGGTGCCCTCGACCCGGTCGGCGCCGGCCATGACGCCAAACTCGGTGGCCGCTACGGCGGTGCCGCGGTCGTTGTGCGGGTGCAGGCTGAGGATCAAGCTGTCGCGGTCGCGCACCTTGCGGGCAAACCACTCGATTTGGTCGGCATAGACATTGGCCGTGGCCATCTCGACCGTGCCCGGCAGATTGACGATCATTTTTTTGGCCGATGTCGGCTGCCACACATCCATCACGGCCTCGGTAATCTCGACGGCAAAATCGAGTTCCGTGCCGCTAAAGCTCTCAGGCGAATACTGATAGATGATCTCGGTCTCGGGCATGCTGTCGGCGAGCTGCCTGATCTGGCGCGCGCCGGTCACCGCGATGTCGATGATGCCGCCGCGATCGAGCCCAAACACGACGCGGCGCTGCAGCTCCGAAGTCGAGTTGTAAAGGTGCACAATGGCCCGCTTGGCGCCGCGGACCGCCTCAAACGTCTTATCGATCAGCTCGGCGCGCGACTGGGTCAGGACCTGGATAGTGACGTCATCGGGGATCAGGTCCTGCTCGATGATCTCGCGCACGAAACTCATGTCGGTTTCCGAGGCGGCGGGAAACCCAACCTCGATTTCCTTAAAGCCGAGCTGCAACAGCAGGTCGAACATGCGGCGCTTGCGCTCCGGCCCCATCGGCTCGATCAGCGCCTGATTACCGTCGCGCAGATCGACTGAGCACCAGATCGGCGCCTTGTCGATCACCCGCGCGGGCCATGTACGATCGGGCAGGTTAATCGGGGCGAACGGTCGGTATTTGTGTACAGGCATCATGGACATGGCTGACTCCGGGAAACTATCGAGCCGGACGAGCGATGGTCGTGACCGGCAATGCTGGGACAGGATGACTGGACGGGATGCTTGAACGCGGGCGTGACCGGGCCGAAAGGCTAGCGGCTCCGGCCGGTGCTAAGTCGCGGCCCACAACCCGACTCCCCCACTACTTTGCGGAAAGCCCAAGCCATTAATGTCATCGGAAATACCTAAACGCGAATTCCAGGGTCCCTCGAAGGGACGACGAGCCTCTCCCGGCGTCTTCAGGACGCCAGGGTCGTAAGTCGAAGCTCGTGACGCGTTCCGGTCATCTAACTATGATTAATGGGCATGCTCTTGCAAGTCAAGCCCACGCGGTCAGCCACATCGTTTCAAGCGCCGCGGAAGCGATGACGTCTGGCTCAACTCAGAAGGTCTCTATCCAAGGGCGCAATTCAATCTCCCATGCCCAGGCACTGCGCGGCTGCCGGTACAATTGGAAATAACTCTCGGCGATTGCATTCGGATCGAGCAGCCCATCAGGCCCCCGCTCGTTAGCGCGCGAGTCGCCCTCTTTCGCGATGCCGCCATCGATCACGACGTGGCCGATGTGAATGTTCTGGGGATGCAATTCCCGAGCGAGGCTTTGCGCGAGTCCGCGCAACGCGAACTTGCCCATCGCAAATGACGACGACCGCGGATAACCTTTGACCCCGGCGCTGGCGCCGGTCAGCAAGATGGTGCCGCGTCCCTGCTTCAGCATGCGCCGGGTCGCCTGCTGAGCGACATAGAACCCGCCCATCGCCGTCACCTTGACGGCCTGCTCCACCGCCGCCGGATCGAGATCGATGATCGGCCCGCGTGCCCGGCCGCTGGCGTTATAGACGACAAGATCGAGGCGGGAGCCGCCGGCATCGACGCTGTCAAAAAGCCGGGCAACCGCATCCGCTTGGCTCGCGTCGCACGCAACGGTCGCGGCGCCGGTCTCCTTAGCTAGAGCCGCCAGCTTCGCGGTGTCGCGGGCGGCGAGCACGACGTCCATTCCGTCCTGCGCGGCCCGGCGGGCAAGCGCTGCGCTGAGGCCCGACCCTGCCCCGACAATCAACATGCGCTCGCGATCGGCCATGGTGGCTCCCTCATGCGTGTGCGGGCGAAGTGCGCGCGCATCATATCTAGTTGGAGCCGCGCCATAGGCAACCACCGAACCGCCAATCCCAATCGCGGCTTACGGTCTTGGCGGCGACGCGGCGTCTGCGCGACGGGTCTGAGGCCTCGCGCGTCGGGCGAACATGCGGTCGGATAGAACTCCGTTGTCGCTTTTGGGCCCGCTTCGCTCGCCGCTTTGTACAGTCGTGAGGACTTTAGCCTCGTTTTAGGTCTATCCTCATATCCAAGATAAGACAGCGATGATTATTTGCCTTTTTAGTCGAACATAGGATTTTAAAGGATTTAGTAAGACTACGGATTGATTTTCTTTTAGTAGGGCTTTGCCTGACTGAATCGGTTGACAACCTGACGGAACGCTGGGTAACCTCTGGTTGACCTTCCCCCGCTTCACCCGGGCGCCCCCCATTTCATACGTCCCGGGACGGCAACCCAAGAACCTGGTTCGGCCAGCAACGGTAGGCTGCTCTGCGGTCTGCTGCTGCCAACAACGTGTCAACAGCGCGGAGCACGTGCGGAATGCGGATCCGGATGACGATTGGCGTCACGCTGGCGTTGTGCGCCGTGGCCTCGACAGCCTGGGCGGCAGAGACCAAAAGCGAGCATCATCGCGCCGCCCGGAACGCCCGGGAAGCTGCGGGGAAGCCCCCCAGTACCCATCGGCAGCGGGCTGAAAAGACCGCCACGGGCGCCACGCAGGTGTCGAAACGCGACAGCGAGGTGCAAGCCGTCAAGAAGGACGCCGCGCCGACGCGCCGTCGGCCGGTCGCTGCCAACGCCAACGAAGCTTCCGCTCGAAACGCCAGAGACCAGTCACCATTGTCGCGCGACGAGTATATCGGTCCGATGCGGCCGGTGGGTCAGCGCGAAGTCGGATCAGCGGCATGGTATGGCGGCTGGCATGTCGGACATCGCACTGCCAACGGCGAGATGCTGGATGATTTCCATGCCACCGCGGCCCACCGGACCCTACCTCTGGATACGCTTGTGCGGGTGACCAACCTGCGTAATGGACGGTCTTGTATAGCCAAAATAAACGACCGCGGCCCCGTCAGCCGGTCGCTTCTGATCGACGTTTCACCCGCCGTTGCCGACCAGCTCGATATGCGCCGCTCCGGCATCGCACAAGTGTCGGTTGAACCCGTCGCGCCCTCCGCGAAAACGACACGGTAGGCCTGGGACGGCTATGAAACCAAGGGTTTAACATCCTGTAGCTTATATGCCACTGTGGCCGAAGAGGCACAGGAGGCACGAAAAACCCGCGCGGCCCGCGCCCGAAATTGACTCCGAATCGGCCCTCGATTGTAGTGTCCCCACGCGCTTTAACACGGCTTCGCTCGGCGTGGCTGAGTTACCAGGTACCGACACCTGGTAAGCGGCGTGATGGGGCAGTCCCCGCCAGTGGGCGGGTTTGGATTGGGGGCAAAGTGGCAGAAACGAACATCATACCCTTCCCGCCGAGGGGTCGCCAAATCCGCACCGCCGCGGAGCGGAGACAATTGGCGATCGCCGCGAGCTATGAATTCACCGGTGACGAACTCGCCGGCCTGTGCCGGTGGTTCTCTGCAATGAAGTACGCATTCCCCGGAACCGAAGGCGTGATGATTGTCAGCCATCAGGAGCAGTATTCGGCGGTCGGTCTCTACAACCGCGCCGGTGGAGCGCCAAACTGCCTCGTAGCGAAACAGGAAGTTGCCGGTTCTACCCGGTTCTTCTGGTCGACTGAGGGTGACTCGCCCAAGATCATCAACGCGCTTACTGAGATCACCGACGCACATATAAGGGCGATCAAACCACCGCGTAACGAAAAGGGTTGGCTTGATCCCGTGGGATGGATGGGGGTCTATGCGGCCCGGATGATCGCGACCGCCGTACAAGTGGTTTGACTACCGCCGATCGAACCGGCAGGGTGTTATTGCAGTAGCTGGTTGAGCGGCGCTGCGTCCGCGCAGAATTGGCGGACCGGGGGATTTCAGGATAGCGATGAGGCAGATGCCGGTCTGTGCGGTTGGGCTATCCGTGAATCTTGAGCACACGCCGGTACACGCACCTCGTATGACCGGTGCAACGGGTGTCAGTTGGGCGCGTACGTGGCGCAGCACTGCGGCGGTGGCCGTGTTCGCGGGTCTGCTGGCGGGCTGCTCTGAACTGCCGACAGCCGGCCCAACCGCCAGCGACTTGAAGAGCCAAGAGGTCAAGGGCCAGCAGACCCAATTCGATCTCGTTGATGTTGACGAGAATGTCGTCAAGGTTCTCGCCGCCCAGCACAACGACAGCTTCCACGTCCGCTTCAAGAAATACGGCAGGCCACCCGAGCCGAAAATCGGCGTCGGCGACAGCCTCGTCGTATCGATCTGGGAAGCGGCCGGGGGTGGTCTGTTCTCCAGTTCGCCAACCGACCATGTTTCAGCAGGCTCGCGCAGCGTCACAATTCCCGAGCAGATGGTCGGCCGCGACGGCTCGATCACGGTGCCCTTCGCCGGCCAGATTCATGTCGCGGGTCGATTGCCGCTGGAAGTGCAACGGACCATTGAGAAGCGCTTGGCTGAAAAGGCCATAGAGCCGCAGGCGATCGTCACAATCACGCGCAGCGTCAGCAACACCGCGACGGTGACCGGTGAAGTCGTGAATGGCGCCCGCGTGCCGCTGTCTCTGAAAGGGGACCGGCTGCTCGATCTGGTCGCCGCCGCGGGCGGCGCGAGGGCGCCGGTCTACGAGACATTCGTCCGGCTGTCGCGCGACGGGTTGACCGCGACGATTCCGATGGAAACCCTGGTCGCCGACCCGGCCGAGAACATCTATGCGCAGGCGGGCGATGTTTTGACACTGGTGCGTTTGCCGCAATCCTTCACCGCATTCGGGGCGACCGGCAGCAACAGCCAGGTTCCGTTCTCATCCGAGAAGATGACACTGGTAGAAGCGCTGGCAAAGGTTGGCGGCTTACAGGATATGCGGTCGGACCCGGCGGGCGTGTTCCTATTCCGGTATGAACCGCCGGAGATGGTCAAACTGCTGGGCCGGCCGCAGATTCCGAATGGCCCTGGCGGCGACTCGCCTGTCGTCTACCGCCTCGATCTGCGCGATGCCAAGTCGTATTTCCTGGCTCAGCGTTTCGCCATGGAAGATAAGGACATCATCTATGTCGCGAATGCCGATTTGAACGAGTTGCAGAAGTTCTTCACGCTGCTGAATACGCTGACTGGGCCGGTGATCACAGGCATCGTCGTCAAGAGCGCGGCGCCCTGATCGAGACTGGCGTCACGCGCCCGCACCCGGGCGCTGCCACTGCTTTGCGATGATTGCATTGGATCTGTCACGGTTGCTGTCGCGTGCCGGCCGCGGCACACCGACAGGTATCGACCGTGTCGAATTGGCGTATGCCGAGCACCTGATTCGCGGCGGCAAGCCGTATTGCTTTACCGCACTGACCGCCAGCGGCCGTCTCGGGCTGCTGCAAGGCCGCGCCGGGGTGAAGTTTGTCGCCACAATTGGCGCGGCGTGGCGCGGAACCGGCGATGCCAAGGCGTATGATGCGCGGGCGCGGCAGATCGCCCGCCAGGCACGCCTCACCCTGTTGGCCGGCGGCGAACGGCCCCTGGTCAACCAGCTGCGCGATGCCACAGGCGACGCGACTTATCTGCTGGTGTCACACCATCATCTCGAACGCCGCGGCGTCATCGCTCGCCTGAAGGAACGAACGGCTGCCCGATTTGTCTGTCTGGTGCACGACCTGATCCCGATGGAGTTTCCGGAGTACGCCAAACCCGGGCAAGCCGAACATCATCGTAAACGCATCGAAACAGCGGCGGAGTTGGCGGACGCTTTTATCGTCAACTCCTCGTTGACGCGCGATCAGCTGCAGCCGCACCTAGATCAGATCGCCAGCGCGGCGCCGGTATTGGTGGCGCCGTTCGGCGCCGACCTGCCACGCCCCTATCCCGATGAACCAGCGGCCCTGACGCGCCCGTACTTTGTTTATGTCAGCACGATCGAGGCGCGCAAAAACCATCTCCTCCTGTTGAACATCTGGCGCCAGATGTCGGCCGAACTTGGACCGAGCGCGCCACTGCTGGTGCTGATCGGCCAACGCGGCTGGGAAACCGAGAATGTCATCGACATGCTGGAGCGCTGCCCGGGACTGCGCGAGACGGTTATCGAATATAATCAGCTGCCCGATCGCGAAATGGTGCGCTTACTTCGGGGAGCCCAGGCGATGCTGCTGCCGTCCTTCGCCGAGGGGTTCGGGTTTCCGCTGATCGAGGCGCTTCAGTTTGGCGTGCCGGCGTTGTGCAGCGACATTCCCGCCTTGCGCGAGACCGGTATGGGGGTCCCCGAGTTTTTCGACCCCATCGACGGTATCGGCTGGCGATCCGCCATCCTCGATTACACCGCCCCGCAATCGCCGCGCCGCGCGGCCCAGCTGGAGCGGCTGAGCCGTTGGCACCCACCACGGTGGGAGCAGCATTTCACGATGGTAGACCGGCTCCTCGCGGAGATTGCGGAAACCGGTCTTGTTCAGGACGCGCCCGGTAGCCGTGCCTTGATGTGACGCGCCACTGCCGCGAGATCGGTTGGCTCGGCGGCAAGATTCTTCAGTTCGTCGATCAAGATGGCCACCGCCTCTCTCACTTGCTCCTCGGTGTGATCCGCGGTCAGGAAGAAACGCAAGCGGGCCGAACCCTCCGGGACGGCGGGGTAGAGGATCGGTTGGACATTGATCCCGCGGCGATAAAGAGACTGCGACAGCCGGCCAGCGGTGATCGAGCTGCCAGTGATAACCGGAATAATAGCCGCACCGATCGAGCCGCCAACATTGATACCGGCATCGCGGCACAGCGTCAGAAACAGGCTGGCCCGCGCGTTCAACCGATGGACGCGTTCCGGCTCCTGCTCGAGGATTTCGACCGCGCGGGCAGCCGCGGCAGCCACTGGCGGTGCCATACCAACCGAAAATACAAACCCTGGCGCCATTCGCTTGAGGTAATCGATCAGGTCCTTGCGGCCGGCGATGTAGCCGCCGCACGACACCAGCGACTTGCTCAGCGTTCCCATCCAGATATCGATTTCGCTGGGATCGATGCCCGCGCGGTCGGCAATTCCGAAACCGCGCGGACCGAGCACACCCAGCGAATGTGCCTCGTCCACCATCAGCCAGGCGCGGTGGCGCCTGGCTACCGCAACAAACGCCGCCAAATCCGGGACATCGCCGTCCATGCTGTAATGGCCTTCGATGACCAGGAGAGCATGCCCATGACGCGACCGCGTCTCCGTGAGGACTTTGTCGGCGGCATCCGCGTCGAGGTGCCGGAACGGCACCCGCCGCGCCCCTGACAGCATTGCTCCCTGCACGATGCTGTTATGGGCGAGCGTGTCGTGCACAATGACATCGTTGCGGCCGAGCAGATGCCCGATGACCGTGACGTTGGTCGAATGACCGCCGACCAGCGCGACGCAATCCTCGGCACCGTGGATGCGGGCAAGCGATTCTTCGAGGCGCCGGTGGATCGGACGCTCGCCCGAGACAGGGCGGCTTGCCGACACCGAGGTACCATAGCGATCGATCGCCTGCTTGGCGGCCTCCGCGACACGCGGGTCACCGTTGAGGCCGATATAATTATACGACGCGAAATTGAGGCAGCGTCGCCCGTCGATAACCGTTTCCGCGCCGGCGATACCCTCATGCACACGAAAGAACGGATCGGCGATCCCCAGAAACTCGGCCGCTTCCTCGACGACGCGGATCTCGCGATAGGATTCGAGCTGCGAGACATCGAGCCGGCCGGCATCAGCATCGCCGGCCCGCGGCTCCGGTGCTCGCGTCTGAATGAGGCGATTGGCCGCCGCGGATGATAGCTTCTCGACAAGCAGCGCCTTGGCCTGCGTCGATAGACCGAACAGATTGCGTCCTGCCGCCAACCCCTACTCCGCAGCCGCCGATTTGATGTCTACGCGGTCAAAACGCTCGTCGGTTTCCATCGCGAGATCCCGGCCTTCATAGCGCTCCACCAGGCTCAGCACCTCGACAGCACCCGGCCTGCCCGAGACGGCGCCAACCAATCGGGCCGCAATCGAGGCGATGCTGGTCCCTTCGGCCAGTGACATCAGCGGGAGATCCACGCGCAGCCGGTTTTCCAGCGCGAGGCGCAGCTCGACAGCCATCAACGAATCCATGCCCATCTCGGCGAGCGGACGCAACGGGTCGATGGCGGATGCGGGCAACCGCAGGATATTGCTGGCTTCCTCGGCGACCAGGGTCTTCAGAACGATCAGCGCATCATCCGCCGACAGGCTCGCCAAGCGTTCAGCCAGCGTGTCATCGGCTTGCGATGCGGCTGCGTCACCATGCATTTCGGCGAATAGCGGGGTGGCCAGAATCGGCAGGAAGCGGCGCGCCTCGTGCCAGCTCGTCTCAGCCAGCGCGAGATCTGAAAGCCCGCTCGCCACCAGCATCGGCAGCGCCGCAAGCGCCTTTGCCGCCGCCATCGGCTTTGCGCCAAGACGCCGCGCCAAGGCATCGCGCGTCTCCGGTCGATCGGCCAGATACCCTGTGTCAGCGATCGGGCCCCATCCCACTGTCAGGACCGGGAGCCCCACCGCTTTCCGATGCCGGGCGATTGCTTCCAGCGCCAGATTGGCCGCGACGTAGACGCCTTGCCCCGGCGCCCCGAGCAATGTCGTAGCAGAAGAGAACATCACGAACAGCTCGATCGGATCATCGCGGGTTAGCCGATCCAGATTGAGGGCCCCCGCGAGCTTTGGCGCCAGAATGCCTTCGATGTTCGAGCCATCGAGCTCTGTCGCCAAAGCGTCGCCGATCACCGACGCCGCATGCACGACGCCCCGGATGGGTGGCTGCGCGGCACGTACCGCGCGCAATGTCGCCGCGACCGCCTCGGCCTCAGTGACATCGCACGCATAAACCCGCGCGTCGGCCCCGAGCGCGGTAAGCTCGCCCAGCTTTTCCGCGGCGCCAGAGGTCGCCATACCGCGCCGGCTGAGCAGCGCAATCGAGCCTGCGCCTTGCTCCGCCAGCCACCGCGCAGCGGCAAAGCCAAATCCGGTAATGCCGCCCGTCACCACATAGGTGCTGTCGCGGCGGATCGTTAGATCGGTGCGTGCCGCCAGCCGGACGCCCTTATTCTGCTCCGGCACCAGCACCAGCTTGCCGATATGGCCGGAAGCCTGCATCAGGCGGAAGGCGTCGTGGACCTGCGCGAACGAGAAGACGCGGTGAGCCAGCGGGCGGATCGCGCCAGCCGCCAGGGCCTCTGAGACTTCCGTCAGTAACGCACGCGCCAAGTCGGGCCGCTGTACCGGAAGCTGATCGACGTCGATAGCGAAATAGGTGATGTTCTGGCGCAGCGGACGCAGATGAATGCGCCGGTTAAGATAGAAATCGCGTTTACCCAGCTCAAGGAACCGGCCGAACGGCTTGAGCACGCCGAGGCTCTGTTCCATCGCCTCGCCGCTTAGCGAATTCAACACCAGATCGACACCGACTCCACCGGTCAGCCCACGTACGGCATCGGCAAACCCGATATCGCGGGAATCGAGGACGTGGTCGGCTCCCGCGAGACGCAGGAAAGCGCGCTTGATCTCCGAGCCGGCCGTCGCGATGACCGTCGCGCCACGATACTTGGCGTATTGTATCGCCGCCAAGCCGACACCGCCAGCCGCCGCATGAATCAGCACGACCTCGCCCGGCATGACCTGGCCCAGCGTGCCCAGCGCATACACCGCGGTGACGAATGTCACCGGGATCGTCGCGGCGGCCGCGAAGCTGGTCTCCGGCGTGATGCGGGTTACCGCATGCGCCGCGGTGGTAACGCGCGAGCTGAGGGCAGCCGGCGCGAAGCCTGCGACCCGGTCGCCGACGGCGAGATCATCGACACCAGCACCGACCGCCCGGACGACACCGGCGCATTCGAGGCCAAACGTGGCGCCGGCGAACCCGTCTATCAGAGCCTCTTCCGGCAACAATCCCATGCCCCACATCATGTCGCGGAAATTGAGGCCCGCCGCCGCGACGTCGATGACCACGTCCCCGGTTCTGGGTGGCCGCGCCTCGGTTGACTGCCAGCGCAACGCGTCGATGCCGCCCTGCTGCCCGCTGGTCAATCCAATGATATCGCCGGCGTCCGCCCAGCGCGGCGTCAGCCCTCGGCGGAGACGGAGCACATGCCGGCCCTCGGCGGTCCACACGATCTCGCTGTCGGAGCTCTGTGCATCGATCTCCCGCAGCAGGAGGCTGGCGCGCTCACCCCAGTCCCCCGGGGGCAGGTCAAGCAGCCGCAGGTTCAACCGCGGCATCTCATTCATCAACACGCGGCCAAATCCCCATGCCGCCGCGCCGATCACCCCACTATCGCCACCGGCCGCGACCTGTTGCGCGCCCCTGGTCACGACATAAAGCGGCATATGGCGCTGGGTCGCCGCTGCGGCGGCGCGCGCCAACAACGCCAGCGCGTGAGCCGTGTCGCCGACGATCTTTTGTGGTTCGTCGACGATGAAGACAGCGATCGCCTTACCGCTGGGCGCGCCTCTATCGGTACTGGGCGCTCCCGCCTCGGGAGCGAACAGGCTGATATGGTGCGCGCCTTGCGTCAGCGCCGCGGACAGCAAATCCGGAATCGTACCGCTCGTCGACATCAACTCGACCGAAAGCCGCTCGGCCGGCGCGGCCGGCGCCGCAACGGTAGCGGCGGACGGGGTCTGTTGTGGTTTGCGGCCCCAAATGAGCGTGCTTGTCCAGCACCCGTTCGCGGCAAAGCATGTTCCGAGTGCCTCGAAGCCGCTGATCGCGAGTTCCCCGCGCCACTCCTCGGCACTGCGCAGGGGCGACGCCAGCGCGCCCGTCTGGCCAGGATGCCACCATCCATTGTAGCGGCCGAAGGTGATATCCCATCCTGGGTTCGGCTCGGGTTCGAGCGCGATAAACAGCCCTCTGGGAGCGAGCGCGGCGTGCAATCGCGCGAGTTGGCGAGCATCGAGTTGAAGGCGGGCGCAAGCGTGTACCGCCACCACGATATCGAACTGTTCCGTCGCGTCGTCGTCATCGGCGTCGGCCGACCAGTGTGCGGCGCTGGCGCCAGGGATCCCGTTAACGGCGAAGCTCAGGCGGGCGGCCTGCTCCGCATCCGGGTGGGTAGCTCGGTACTCGAAGGGAGTTCCCGCCTGCATCAGCCGGTTAAGCAAGCGTTGAGTCGCGCCGCCATCCGCGCCGATCTCCAGTATCCTCAGTACTCGGCCGGCAGGCCAACCGGCAGCGATCCGGTCAAGCACACTTGCGACGAGGTCGATGCCGGCACTACTCGGCGGCGAGCCGTGCAACAGGTGCTCGATCATCGCCGGCGGTGTGGCTTCCGGCTGCCATGGGCCCTGGGTGAGAACCCGCTTCAGGTCATTGACGACATCCGCCACCAGCGCCAGCTCGGCGACATTGTCGGGGGTCTCGGCCAGTATCAGCCGCCAGACCTCGCCCACGTCCGGCAGGTCATTGTCGGGCCGCAACACGGATTGCCCGTATTCCGTCGTAACCGCCCCAAAGCGCGCCAGCAACTCAAGCACGTATTCGCACAACTCTGTCGAGTCTGCAGCGATCGTGCCGTTATCCAGCAGGTCGGCCACAGCAAAGGCCGCCTCCGGATCGATCAGCTCGCTGAGCGCCTGATAACTGAGCGAGGCAATCAGCGCATCGAACAGCAATTTCTGTTCTGCGCTATCAGCGGCCTGCGCCTGCCGATCGCTGGCCACGCCAGCCAGCCAGTCCAGGATAGCCTCAAGAGCTGGTGGACTTGCGCCACTGCCGAGCGGCGCCGGTACCAGCGCGACCCGCAAAACTTGATCCTCGGCAGAGCCGCGGCGGCTCAGTTCGACCCGGCGGAACCAGCAATCCGTCAGTTGCGCGATGACATCGCCAGACTGGTCGATCAGCGTAATGTCCGCCGCGGCCGAGCGCGAACCGAGACGAGTTACGCGAACACGTGCGCGCGCGGCGATGCGTCCGTAAGGCGCCAACAAACGCACGCGCCCAAACCGCCATGGCAGAAAACTGCTGCCCTCGAGCGAACTTGCATGTTTGGTAATCAGCGCCAACAAAGCCTGCAAGGCACCGTCGAGCAATGCCGGATGCAGCAGGTAATCATCGATCGGTTCGGCGATAACCGAGGCGTCAAGCGTGGCGACAGCCTCATCGTCGGCCACCAGCACGATATCGCGCACGGTGCGAAATTGCGGTCCGTAATCCAACCCCAGCTGGCTCGCCAGGCTGTAGAGCTGCTCGGCGCCGACCCGCGGCCCGGTCGGCTCTTCAGCATCACCTGGCACAAGCAGGCTATCCCCCGCGGTCACGATCCGGGCAACGGCGTGCACCGTAGGAGGTTCGTCGGCGAGACGCGTCCGGCTGCTCAGTTGCCAATCACCGTCATCGCCCTCGATGACGGTCCGCACCTCGCGCGAGCGGCCCTCCTCAAACGGCAACGGCCGCCGCAGTTCAAGATCGGCTACCTCGATGGCGCGTGCATCGGTTTTGCGCTGCAACGCGGCCGCCAGCGCCATCTCCAGCATACCTGCTGCCGGCATAACCGGAACGCCTTCGATCGCGTGATCCGCCAGCCAGGGCAGTACGCCGGGATCGAGATGATTTAGCCAGTAAGGAACCGGCCCACCCTGCCTGAAGCCCAGCAATGGATGAACAAACGCCGGATCGGCGGCATGCGTTGCCTCGACAGTACCCTCAAACCAGAACTGCTCGCGCTGCCACGGATAAAGCGGCAACCCACGGGTCGCAGCCGGCCCGTCGAATCGCGATGCGGCTACCATGCTATGGCCCGCGACATGGCAACGTGCCGCAATTGCGGGAAACGGGTCTTCCTCTCCCTGCCGCCGTGTCAGGGAACTGAGAACGCGGCCTTGCCCTTCAGCGCGAACACGCACGGCATCGTTAAGATAGCTCTGTAGAACCGCATGCGGTCCGATCTCGACAAACACGCGAAAGCCATCATCGGCCAGCGCGGCCATGCCCTCGGTAAAGCGGACTGGACTGCGGATATTGCGCCACCAGTACTCGGCGCCGAGCCAGCCGGATGCGATTGGCTGGCCGGTAACGGTCGAAACCAGCAGCCCCTGGGGCTCGGCGGAGGTCAACCCACTAAGCGAGGCGATCAGCTCGTCCCTGATCGTGTCCATCGCCGCGGAGTGAAAGGCGAAATCCAGATCGAGCGCCCGGAAGGCGACGCCACGACGGTGGGCTTCCGCCGCAAGCCTGTCGAGGGCCTCGCTGGGTCCCGACACGGTCACCGATTGCGTCGCATTGATCGCGCCAACTTCGAGCGGGCTGCCGATCTCCAGCAATAACTCCTTGGCGGCGGCCTCGCCCAACGCGAGTGCGCCCATGCGGCCATTGCCGCGCGTGCGTTCCTGCTGGCGGCTGCGGGCGACAACGACGCGGGCAGCCTCGGCCAGCGAGAGGGCTCCGGCATTCCAGGCCGCCGCGATCTCTCCGACGCTGTGGCCGATATTGCCCTGCGCGGCAATACCCAGCTCGCGCAAGACGGTCACGATGCCGACCTGGGTCGCAAACAGCAGCGGCTGCGCGACATCGGCATGCACCAGCTGTTCCGCGGTCACGCCGCTTTCGATCATCTCGGCAACCGACCAGCCCAGAGTTGGTCGCAGCGCGGCGTCGACTTGCTTTACGGCTGTCTGGAACGAGCCATTAGCCCGGTAGGCGTTCCGCCCCATTCCCGGCCATTGCGCCCCATTGCCCGCAAAGGCAAAAGCGAGCTTGCCGTCGCGCACCGCCGAGCCGGTAATAACGTCACCGGTATCGACGCCAGCGATGTAGTCGCCAAGCGCGGCAAGCGTCTCACCCCGGGTTTTGCCGAGGGCAACCAGCCGCTCCGGGTGCTGATCGCGGTGTCGTGCGAGCCCGCGCAGGAGCGCAGGTGCATCCGCCGGGGCGCTGGCCTCCAGCTTGTCGTACCAGCCTTCCGCCAGCTCCCGCAGCGAGGCCTCGCTGCGGGCCGAGAGGACCAGCGGCGGGAGAGCCCTGTCGCCGCCCGCCGCTACCGGATCGCTCGCGACTGCGGGCGGCGCCCCCAGGATCGCATGCGCGTTAGTCCCGCCGAAACCAAACGAGTTGACCCCGGCGCAGTTGCCGGCCGCAATCGGCTGCGATTGCGTGGCAACGCGAATGTTAAGCTTCTCGAACGGGATGTTAGGATTTGGAGCATCCCAGTTAATGCTCGGCGGCACGATGCCGTGATCGAGCGCCATGGCAGCCTTCAACAGGCCCGCCATCCCGGAGGCGGGCTCTAGATGCCCGATGTTGGTCTTGACCGACCCGATCAGCAGCGGGTCTGCACGGCCCTGGCCCAGCGACTCCCCAACTGCGGTCGCCTCGATCGGGTCGCCGGCCGGTGTCCCCGTGCCGTGCATCTCGAAGAAGGCGAGATCATCGGGGGCGATACCAGCCTC
The DNA here is from genome assembly GCA_019240125.1 of Alphaproteobacteria bacterium. Lineage (GTDB taxonomy): Bacteria > Pseudomonadota > Alphaproteobacteria > ATCC43930 > CGMCC-115725 > DATARH01. The sequence goes on along the minus strand of JAFAYW010000012.1, from coordinate 37,737 downwards.
GGCATATACCCCGCGAAGCAACGCGGCCTGCGCGGTTTCGCTGGGCAGCGACAGGCCGATCGTGCGGCCATCCGAATTGACGCCGGTGCCGAGAATGACCCCGCGAATGCGATCACCGGCTGCAATCGCCGCGTCGAGCGGTTTTAAGATGACAATGCCGCCACCTTCACCCCGCACATACCCGTCGGCCCGCGAATCGAAGGCATAACAGTGGCCACGCCGCGACAACATCGAAGCGCGGCAGAAGCCTAGAAACGGATAGGGAGCCAGCAACAGGTTGATGCCACCGACGACAGCGCTGCCGATCCGGCCGTCGCGGATCGCCTCACAGGCATGGTGCAGCGCGACCAGTGACGACGAGCAGGCGGTGTCGATCGTCAGGCTCGGACCGCGCAGGTCATATATATAGGAGATACGGTTGGCGATGATGCTGAGCGCGGCGCCCGTCATAAAATACGAATCGCCGCTCGCCATATCGCTCAGGCGCAGCTCGCGATAATCGGTCGAGGACGCGCCGATATAGACGCCGGTGCCGGCGCCGGCTAGCGATGCCGAGGTAATTCCCGCATCCTCGATGGCGTGCCAGACAAGCTCGAGCAGGATTCGCTGTTGCGGATCCATCTGGGCGGCCTCGCGCGGCGAGAGCCCGAAAAATGCCGGCTCGAAGCGGTCGACGTCGTTGATCAGGCCGGCTGACCACGTATAGCTCTTAGCCGCCGTCCCTTGTCCCGGATGATAAAAGAATCGTGTCGCCCAGCGGCTCTCGTCGACCTTACCGACGGCATCGGTACCGGAGACAAGCAGGTCCCAAAAGGCGTCGAGGTTCGCGGCTCCCGGAAACCGGCAGGAGGCGCCTACAATCGCGATCGGCCGGTCATTCATTGTGCGAACGCAAATTCAGATTTGTCTTGGCGGCGGATGATGTTGCGGTTTGGCCGCGAGGCGGCACTGTCTTAATTACACACCCGCACCGCAAAGGCCAGTTTGGAAGTTCACCGGCGGCTTGCCGGAGCAGCAGCAGGGCCGCCCCATCGCCATCCCTGCCTATTTGCGCCGCTCCCCTTACCCCCGCGCATGTCACGTCGCGCCGTCGCAGGGCGTCCCCTCGCGCCAATTCCAACACTCGGCCTGAGAATCAACGGGCGGGGTAGGCTGGGCACGCGTGACTGTCGACGCGCTTCCCCGAGACGGAGGCGCGCTTTGCCCAGCGCTGTTGGTCAATCCTGCCCACGCTCATCAACCCCCTAGATCGCCAAAGATTTTATTTGTCATGCCCGCTTGTGCAAGTCGCGGGCCCCGGTGCCAATTGCCCTGATGGGCCACGATGCGGGATGCCTACATCTGAGCAGCGGACCCTATCCAACCGGGCCCACTAATTCAACCCAGCGCCGCTCGCATTGCCGCCAGCGTTGGCTGCTCTGGCGGTTCAGCTTGCCATAAACGAGTGCAGGTTATGGCGGATGCGTGTCAAAACCGCCACACCAGGATCGGCAGGGATAAAGCTTTCGCCGGTGATCATCTCATAGGCATCGATATAGATGCGAGCAGCGCCCGCGATCACGTCGGGGGGAATCGGCGGGACCGGATCACGGTAAGGGTCGCAGCGCGCAGCAACCCAGCGGCGAAGGTAATCTTTATCGAAACTCTCGGGCGGCGCGCCGCCGGAGAAGCGTTGCGGGTAGCTCGCCGCAAACCAGTATCGGCTGCTGTCGGGCGTGTGAATTTCGTCAGCCAGCAGGATGTTCCCGCCGGTGTCGCGGCCAAACTCATATTTGGTATCGACCAGGATAAGGCCGCGCGCCGCGGCTATCTCGCGACCACGCGCAAACAGCGACAACGCCTTTTCGACGACTGCATCCCAATCCCGCTGGCTCAGTAATCCGCGCTCGACGATTTCAGCTGGAGTTATCGGCTCGTCGTGCTCGCCCTGCCCGGCTTTCGTCGTGGGCGTGATAATTGTCTCCGGCAGTTTCTGGTTTTCGTGCAACCCATCGGCGAAGCTCACGCCGTAGATCCGGCGGCGGCCGCTCTTGTACATCGGCCATATCGAGGTGTCCGTCGTGCCCGCGAGATAATCACGCACCACCACCTCAACCGGCAGGATATCTAACCGCTGACACAGCAGTACGTTCGGATCCGGATATGAGATCACATGGTTCGGGCAGAGATCGTTGGTGTGATCGAACCAGAAACGGGCGGTCTGGGTCAGCACCTGACCTTTGAACGGAATCGCCGCGATGTTGCGATCAAACGCGCTCAGCCGATCGGTAGCGACGAGCAGGCGGGTACCGTCGGGCAGGTCGTAATTATCCCGCACCTTGCCGCGATAGTGGTTCGGCAGTTCAGGAATTGTCGCATCGTCGAGGATGAGGTCGAGGTGGCTGGCGATAAAATCATGATCGAGCATCGGCTGGGCTCGCGAAAGAGGCGGCTTGCCGCCTTGATACGGAGTGACGCTCGCAAGGATGGTGAAGATGCATCGTCAATGGAAGCGCGATGTCCTTTTGCTTGCCGTGCTGGCGGGGACCGCCTGGCTGGGCGGGACTGCATCGGGTTTTGAAACACCTCCCGTGAAAACGGTGCTCGAGGGGCGGCTTGTCGTTCGCGGCGCGACCGGGCAAGGAGAGTTGCCGGTCGCCGTGTCGCAGGATTGGTCGAAACCGCTCCCGGATGTGACGCACGCCGTGATTGTCGTGCACGGCGCCCACCGGGCAGCAGCGCCGCTGTTCAACGGTGTGATCGCCATGGCGCCCGGTCCCAGCACCTTGATCATTGCCCCGCAATTTCTGATCGCCAAGGATGTCGCCGCGCACGCGGTGCCCGACAACGTGCTTCGCTGGGGCAATGGACACTGGGCTACCGCGGGCGACGCGAGCGGTCCGATCGCCGTCAGCTCCTATGACGCAATGGATACGCTGCTGGCCACACTGGGCGATCGTTCGCGATTCCCGAGCCTGCGCCGAGTGGTCTTTGCCGGCTTCTCGGCGGGGGGTCAGCTGACCCAGCGGTACGCTGCCGTGGGACACGGCCCGGAGATCCTTAGCCGAAGCGGTATCGCGCTACGTTTCGTGGTCGGCAGTCCAGGATCGTACCTCTACCTCAACCCTGGAAGACCGGCGGGGCCACCGCAAGCCGCGACCTGCCCGGAGTACGATCAGTGGCCGCATGGTCTCGGCGGCGGCCTGCCGCGCTATCCGGAAAAGGCTGCGCGACTGGGCGAGGCAGCGCTGGAGCAGCGCTATGCCAGGTTGGACCTGGTCTATCTCGTCGGCACCCGGGACAACGATCCCAATCATTGGGAGCTCGGCACGTCCTGCGGCGCGGAGGCAGAAGGCGCGGATCGCTATTCGCGAGCGGTGAACTACTATCGCTTTATGAAGGGGAGAGACGGAGCGATCCTGAACCAGCGATTTACAACCGCCCCGGGTATGGGACACGACGCCCTGGCGGTTCTGGGGTCGCCGTGCGGGCGCGCCGCGTTGTTCGACATTCCGGGTTGCACGGCTCAAGGAGGGGACTGACATCACGATGATCATAGACACCCATGCCCATGTGGTTCCGGGCACGATGCTCGAGGCGCTGCGCGGCCAGCCGCGTCTGTTCCCGTCGGTCAAACTGCATCAGAACAGTCCGGCGCCGCGCCTTGAGTTTGCCGAAGGCGGTCCGGGCCGTCCGATCCAGCCGCGTCTGCACGACCTCGGACAACGCGGCGAGTGGCTGAAGCAGGCGAGGGTCGATCACCAGCTGGTGGGCGGCTGGACTGATGTCTACGGGTATGATCTGCCGCCCGTCGAGGGCGCCGATTGGGCTCGGTTCTACAACGAACACATCGCAAAGGACGCCGCCGCGCTGCCGGTATTGACCGCGCTCGCGACCGTGCCGCTGCAAGATGGCGCGCTGGCGGCGAAGGTGTTGGAGGAGGCGCTCGATGCTGGATTCCGCGGCGCCATGATCGCGACCCAGCCCAAGGGCATCGGCGGAAATCTCGACGATCCAGCGCTTGACCCGTTCTGGGAGCTGGCATCGGCACGCCGAGCTGCGATCTTCCTGCACCCGCACTACATCTGCAGCGACGATCGGCTCGACGGCTATGATCTTATCAATGCGGTCGGGCGATTGGCGGACACGACCATCGCGGTGGCGCGGCTGCTGTTTTCCGGTCACCTCACCCGCTTTCCAGGCGTCAGCCTGCTCCTCTCCCACGCGGGCGGCGCCCTGCCCTACGCGCTTGGCCGGTTGAAGCGTAACAAGATCATCCACCCGGAGTATGCGGACCCCGAGGAAGGTTTCAGCCGCCTCTACTTCGATACGGTTTTGTTCGAGCCGCGCGCCCTGCGCTTTCTGTGCGACATGGTCGGCGCCGACAAGATCATGCTCGGATCGGATTACCCATTCGGCATCGGCGATCTCGACCCGCGCAATGTCGTGGAGCGCACCGAACTTACCGGTGCAGAGCGCGACGCCATCCTCGGCGGCAATGCGGCCCGAGTGTTCCATGTCGCGTGCGGCTGCGGCCATGGTTAGCCGCGAGCGTCATTCTTATTCGGAAACCAGCGGCGACTAGCGACGGTACACTGTTCGATGTCGCGTCTGTCACCCAGGGGTGGAGAGGGATCGGCGATAGGCCTCGGCTGTCGCTGCGTCGAAGCAGACGAAGTAGACCCGCTCGGGTAATTCATTGGCGGCCAATTCAGACGAGACGACCGCGACGGCGATGCGGGCCGCGTCGCCGCGCGGAAAGCCGTAAACCCCGGTCGCAACCGCGGGAAAGGCAACCTCGCGAAAACCCTGCTCGCGCGCGATCGCCAGCGACGACAGATAGCACGCCGCGAGAGTATCCGGTTCACCTTCGTCCCCACCACGCCACAGCGGGCCGACCGTGTGGATCACATACCGTGCCGGCAGCCGATAGCCATGGGTCAGACGAGCCTCACCAGGCGGGCACCCGCCGATACGGCGGCACTCACCGAGCAATTCGGGGCCGGCGGCGCGGTGGATAGCGCCATCGACGCCTCCACCGCCGAGCATCGCCGCGTTCGCGGCATTGACGATGGCGTCGATTGCCATTGTGGTGATGTCGCCCTGGATCACTTGGATGCGGTCGCCGAGGGCCCGTTGGATGGCAATCACCACCGCGTCAGCGTTCGCCGTTGAGTTCCTGGCTCAAATCGCTGCCGAACAGGCGCTCCTCAATGATGATCCCATCACCGTTATCGACGGTGACGCGGCTGGGATGGTCCGTTTCAGCCAGACGGCAAGCCTCCGCCATCGCCTCGTCCTGGCGAGAGTATTCGCCTCGCGGCGTTGGCTCGCCTTCTTTCAAAATAACCCAGTGCCCTTCGTTGAGATGTACGCGGTAAACGTGACGACCCAACATGCTCAACCTCGCGCAGGAAGATGAAACGCTATGGCAGCGAACACGGAAGGCAGCACCGGTGTTCCCAACGGCCCAACCAGCGCACATACAATGAACCGGATCGCTACGCACAAAAGAAAACCGGGATCCCTTTCGAGGATCCCGGAGAGTATGCGGGCGGCAAACCCGCGACAGGGAGACTTTGCCGAGCCGGATGTTAGGCGAGGGCGGCGATCCGGCACCCGCCCGTCATCGCATCGCTGCGATATATTGAACAACGCGCTGCCCTTTGGCGCAGTTCCGCGAAATTCCTCCGCTCCGGGCCGCGCTGTATGATGTCGATGACGCGATAAATGCTAAAAGCTCCCGGCAGCGTGATGGCCTAGCCGGGGTGTGTGTTGCCGACGATTGGGACTGACACACCGCGTCTCTCCGGTCAGCGCGGATACCGCGGCCCCCTGCGGGAAGCGCTGCGTCATCCGCCCCTGCGCGGTTGGATCGGTCATGATCTGCTCGGCGCTGCGATCTGGAATAATACCCATAAGCCGCCGCAGCGCATCACGGCCCCGCGACAGGCGCGAGCGCACCGTGCCGACCGGAACATCGAGAATTTCCGCGACTTCCTCGTACCGCATGCCCTCCATGCCTACCAAGAGGATCACCGAACGCTGCTCCTCGGGCAACTTGCGCATGGCCCGATCGAGATCGCGCAGTTCGAGGCTGCGGCCCTGTTGTGGCGCGCGGGTCAGCAGCGGTTCGGTTTCGCTGAGACCTACCGCGGCCCCTTCGCGCACGGCCCGGCGGACCTGATTTACATATTGATTGTGCAGGATGGTGAATAACCATGCCCGCAAATCCGTTCCCTCCTGCCAGAGGTGGATTTTCCCGAGAGCACGGGCCAAGCAGTCTTGGACCAGATCGTCAGCCGCAGTGACATCCCGCGCCAATGAGCGGGCATAGCGTCTAAGACGCGGTATCTCGGCCTGGATGCGATCGTGAATGTCCGACAAGGAGCACCTCCTGGGTACCTGCCCGACCGTGACCGGTGGGCTGGGGGGCAGACTGTACCGAGGGGGTGTAATCCGTTGATGTCAGGCCTTCCCGTTTTATGTAAGAAATTGTAACTATGTGTATGGTGCCCTATATGTACGCAACACTGCTTCACTCCGTGGTCCGCATTTCCCAAGGGTATTTTGGTTCGCCGGCGCAATGAGCGACAACGGTCACATCCTGATCGTCGATGACCAGCAGGAAATCTGCGAGGTTGTCCAGGAATACCTGACGGGCGAGGGGTATCGCGTCTCAGTCGCGCATGACGGCAACGAGATGCGTCGTGTGCTTGGGCAGAGTCCAGCCGATCTTGTCATCCTCGATCTGATGCTGCCAGGCGAAGACGGGCTCACCCTGGCACGCGCGCTCAGGAGCGAATCCGGGATCGGCATCATTATCCTGACTGGTCGTGGCGAAACCGTTGACCGCATCATCGGCCTCGAGATGGGAGCCGATGATTACCTGCCAAAGCCATTTCATCTGCGCGAGTTGCTGGCTCGGGTGAAGAGCGTGCTGCGACGGGTTCACAGCCGTGTCGCGGAAGCTCCGGCGGCGGTGGCGGCAAATAACCGCTCACGCGCCCGCTTCGCCGGCTGGAACCTCGATCTGTCGAGCCGGGAGTTGATGTCGCCAAGCGGTGAAGAGGTGCGTTTGACCACGGGCGAGTTCGACCTGCTGGCGGCCTTCGTAGGCAATGCCAATCAGGTGCTATCGCGGGACCGGCTGCTGGACCTCGCGCGCAACCGCGAGGCTGGCCCGTTCGATCGGACGATCGATGTTCAGGTCGGACGCCTGCGCCGCAAACTCGAGGACGATCCGCAGAACCCCAACATGATCAAGACGGTTCGGGGCAGCGGGTACATTTTTACGCCAGCCGTCGAGATGCACTGACGGGCGCTAGTCGCGGACAATAGCCGCGGAAAAGCCAGTGCGCCGCCACCCGACCATCCGCCCGATCTCGGCACCCAACCGCTTCAGGCCGATAACCTGATGGTGCAGATAGCTGGCCCTGACTTCAGGGCCCGCGATCCCCGCCACACCGGTTGAAGGAAACTCATGGGCGCGCCGGCACGTCCCGAACAGCACATCCCAAACCGGCAGAATCACCGCGAAATTGCAGCCGCGGGCGCGGTCGAATGGCGCTTGAGCGTGTTCGACAGCATGGTGCAGCCGGTGATATTGCGGTCCGACCATCAACGGTGTCAGCACCCCGAATCCCAGCCGGACATTCGAGTGCGACAGGCTTTCGATCAGTCGAAATGCGATCAGCACGAGCGGAAACTCACTGGGAGTGACGCCGATCAGCATTGCAATCGCCCCGGTCCACATCGCGGCCAGGATATTGTCCAGGAAGTGGTTGCGGTCATCCGACCACAGCGTCATCTGACGCTGATCGTGATGCAGGCTATGCAAAGCCCACCACCATGACAGGCGGTGCTGCAGCCGATGGCGCCAATACTCCCCGAAATCAATCACCACCACATAGACCAGAAAGGTCAGCAGCGGAAACGCCAGCAAGGGCGGAAACATCTGCTCCAGGCTCGGCGGTATATAGCCCTTGAACCGCAGGTAGCCGTCGATCGCCGCGCCCATCGGCGTCAGGACCAGGAACAGCACCGCGGGAATGATGCCAAGGCGATTAACCAGTGTGTATACGATATCGGTACGTACGGCGCGGCGATCGTTCCAGCGCTCCACCGGCCGCCACCATTCCAGCGGCCGTAGAATCAGGTAGGCAAGCAGGATGGCGAGTGCGCCGAACAAGGCCGAGCCGACACCGTCGAACAAATCGTCCGACCACTGCATCAAGCCGAGCTGGTAGAGCACCGGCTGGACGACATCCTCGAAGATGAGGCCCTGGAGTTGGTCGATGGCGTGCATAAGGCTGTCGACGACGTACACGATGAGTAGTCCTGTCCGGCCCTAGTATAAAAAGATCCCATGAGGCGAACGGCCGACCGGAATGGTTGTCTTCAACGCCCCGGTGTCGCGGTCGATCACATCGATGGCGGCGTGCCACCGCGCGGTCGCCCAAAGCTCCTTGCCGTCGGCGCTGACCGCCATGTCATCCGGGCCGCCTGGTGCCGTCCATGTGCCGGTAACTTCCAGCGTCTCGGGGTTGAGGATCGAGATCGTGCCGGCGACACGGTTCGACACATAGAGGGTCTTGCCATCCGGTGTGAGCAAAAAATTATGGGCGCCCCGCCCGGTATGGATGCGCCGCAATACGCTGCCATTGCTGGGATCGACCTCGGCGACCGAGTCGGCGCCCATCGTGGCCACCAGGATCGTCCCCGAGGGCCGCACCAACACACCGGCCGGCTGGCGGCCGATTGGCGCCGTCCAGGTCACCTTGCCGCTTTGTAGATCGATCGCCGTCAGCTCTCCAGTACCTTGCAACGACACGTAAACCGTCTTGCTGTCGGGCGAGAAACCGATATGACTCGGCATCGTCTCGGCCGCCAACCGGGCTTTCAACTGGAACGTCGTGGCATCGTAGATGTCGATCCGGTCGAGCCGCAGCGACGTCGCGACAAACCATTTCGCGTCTGCGCTGAAGCCGATCTGATAAGGATCGCTGGCCGATACGCGCTGTTTCACCTGACCATTGGCGCGGTCGATAAACACCAGTTCGTTGCCCTCCGCCATCGCCAGGATCAGCATCTTGCCGTCGGGCGTCGGCATCAGGTGATGTGGCGAGCGCCCGATATAGGTGCGCGAGGTTTCGTGATAGGTGCTGCCGTCGACAACGCTGAGCGAGTCATCGTCGGAATTGAGCACCACCGCGCTGTTGGCAAGCGCCGCCAGCGGGCACCATGCCGCAAACACGAAAACGGCAGCGCAGATGCGCGCCGCGTCCAGATGACAGAAGCGAACAAAGCTGGCGGCTAGCACGGCAGGTCCTGACAGACGCACCCAACGCAAACGCCTGCTATGCTGGCGCGGTCCGCACCTTAGCGCGGAAATTGCCACGGATACACGTAACTTACGGGTTACGCGAACCGGGCGTCACAATAATCAATCGAGGGTCCGTCAGCGCAGCTGCTGCGGAAGCGCGGCGATCGCATGATCGAGCAATGCGGCTCCGCGCCGCTCGTCGAGTTCCGCGACGATGACCTGACGCGCCGCGCCGATCGCGACATCGACAGCGACTGCGCGGATCTCCGCGACGGCTTTCACTTCGGCCTGGGCGATCCGCTCTTCGGCGAGGTGCTGGCGGCGCGCCAGGCTCTGCTCCAGATCACGCGCCGCCTGTGCGGCGACGCGCTCGGCTTCCTCCCGGGCATGGGCCACGATGGCCTGTGCCTGCGCCGCGGCCTCACGCTCCTGCCGCTGGTAATCGGCGAGCAATTCTTCCGCCTCGACACGCAGGCGGCGCGCCTCATCGAGATCGCTGCGGATCCGAGCGGCGCGGGAGTCGAGACCACCAAGAACAGCCCGGCTCGCCGGCTTGTACACCGCGACAACAAAAACCACGACCGAGAGCAGGACCCAGAATTCCGGATCGGCAAAAAGATGCATCAGTGAACCTGTCGTGCCAGAAGGCCATCGACGACGGCACCGAGGCGGTGGTCATCGGGCGGTGTACCGGTCAGTTTCTCGACCACGGCCCGGCCTACATCGACCGCAACGCCGCGCATGTCGGCGAGCGCCTGGCTCTTGCTGGCCGCGATGCGCCGCTCGGCCTCCTCGATCTTTTGGGTAAGTTGGCCGGCCAGTACATGTTGCCGTTCGCCCGCCTCCGTCGCCATGCGATCAGAGGCTTGCTTCAGTATGGCCTGCGCCTCGGCGCGCGCCTCGGCCATGGTGCGTTGGAACGCGGCATGCGCCGCCTCGGCCTCGGCCTTCAGCTGGACGGCCCGCGCCAGATCGCCTTCGCGCTGGCGTTTGCGGCCGTCGATGGCGACTGCCATGCGCGGCAACGCGACCTTTGACATGATCACGTAGAGAATGCCGAACCAGATCACCAGCCAGAAGATCTGCGGCGCAAAGGTCGAGATGTCGAGTTGCGGCATGGCGCGGTCCTCCGAGCCTACCCGCCTAGAATACAAACAGGATCAGGAACGCGATCGCCAGCCCGAACAGCCCCGTCGCTTCAGCCAGCGCGAAACCGAGGAAGGCGAAGGGCTGGACCTGCGGCTGGGCGGCCGGATTGCGCGCGACGGAAGCGATCAGCGAGGCGAAGACATTGCCAATGCCGACACCAGCGCCAACCAGCGCGATGCAGGCAAGACCGGCGCCGATCATCTTGGCGGAGGCTAGATCCATGTGGGTATTCCTTGTTGCGAGAGCTGAGATGGAGAGAATGGGCCCTACCGCCGGGTCAGTGCAGATGCAGGGCGTCGCGCAGATAAAGACAGGTCAGGATGGCGAAGACATAGGCCTGCAGCGCGGCAACCAGTAATTCGAGGCCGACCAGCAGAATGTTGATACTCAGCGGGAAAATCGCGAGAAAGCCGATGCTGGCCGCGAACCCGCCGAATATCGCCAGCATCGTGTGGCCGGCGAGCATGTTGGCGAACAGCCGGATCGACAGGGTGAATGGCCGGATGAAGTAGGACAGCAACTCGATCGGCACCAGCAGCAGCAGCAGCACCGCCGGCACGCCCGAGGGCACGAACAGGCGGAAGAAATGGGTGCCGTGCTTGGCCAGGCCGACGATCGTCACCCCGACAAACACCAGCAGCGCCAGAGCGAAGGTCACGATGATGTGGCTGGTCACCGTGAAGCTGTAGGGGATCAGGCCCAGCAGGTTGCTGACCAGGATGAACATGAACAGGGTGAAGATAAACGGGAAGAACGGCTCGGCACCGTGCCCCGCGTTGGTGTCCACCATGTCCGCGACAAATTCGTAGCTCAACTCGGCCAGTGATTGCAGGCGTCCGGGCACCAGTGCGGCGCGGCGGGTCGCGACGACCGTCAACAGCGTGATCACCAAGACGGCGATTGTCATGAACAGCGCCGAGTTGGTGAACGACACATCGAGGCCGCCGATATGAAGCGGCACGATGCGCTCGATCGTGAACTGTTCGAGTGGCTTGATCTCTATCGCCAACGCTTATTCCTCGTCGTCCCAGTCCTGCGCCTTTGGCGCGCTCGCCTCATCGAGCCGGCGAAAGCCGACCGCCATCTTCACGCCCGTTACCGCCCGGTAGACATTCACCATGCCCGCCGCAACGCCGAGGAAGAACAATACGATCATCCCCCAGGGACGCGTGCCGAGCCATTTATCAAAGGCCCAGCCCAACCCCGTCGCCACAATCACCGACACCACCAGCTCGATGCCGATACGCATCCCAAGACCCGCGCCTTGTTGCAAAGCGGGGTCGTTGGAGGCCGACACGGTTTTCCTGCTGCCGCGCTCCGTCTGCGCCGCCCTATTCAACTCCGCGTTCAATCGCGCGAGACGATCTGGCGGCCCGCCATCGCTCATCAGAGCGCAACCAATATCAGCCTGCTTCCGGCCGGTGTCGGCCCGAACGGCGCGCAAAATAGTCAGGCATCCCGCCGATGTCAACCAGACGGCCGGCTTTGTCCCTTTCCGCGCAATTTCCTGGTTTTTCGCCCAACAGCCAATGGCCAAACAACCGTCATCGGGGCGAGCGGAGCAATCCCGTGCCGGGGGGCTATACGGTAGAGATCGCCGCGTCGCCTGCGGCTCCGTGACGCTCAATATGATCAGGCGGTTTGCCGCAACTCGGCGGCGCGCGCGAGATCGACAGAAACCAGCTGCGAGACGCCGCGTTCGGCCATCGTAACGCCAAACAGGCGGTCCATCCGCGCCATCGTGACGCGATGATGCGTGATCAGCAGAAAGCGGGTGCCCGTAGTGTCGGCGATGTCCGCGACCAGGCGGCAGAACCCGTCGACGTTCGAATCGTCGAGCGGCGCATCAACCTCGTCCAGCACGCACACCGGCGCTGGATTGGTCTGGAAGACCGAGAAGATCAGCGCCAGCGCGGTCAGCGCCTGCTCTCCACCCGACAGCAGCGACAGGGTTTGCAGCCGCTTTCCCGGGGGGCTCGCCAGAATATCGAGGCCGGATTCGAGCGGGTCGTCCATCCCTTCAGCCCAGGCGAGCTCGGCCCTGCCGCCCCCGAACAACCGGCTGAACAACTCGCCGAAATGCCCGTTGAGCTGATCGAAGGCAGCCAGCAGACGCCGCCGGCCCTCCTGGTTCAGCGTCGCGATTCCCCGCCGCAGCCGGGCGATCGCCGCGACGAGGTCGGCGCGCTCGTGTTGCAGCCCGGCCAGCCGCTCAGTCACCTCGGAGGATTCCTGTTCGGCCAGCAAGTTGACCGGCCCCATGCCGTCACGCTCGCGCAATAAGCGGTCGAGCCGCCCGGACAATTCCTCTGCGTCGGCGTCAGGCGGCGTCTCCTCGTCGCTCGCGGCCAACGCCGCTCCAAGTTGCTCCGGCGCCACGTCGAGGCGGTCGCGGATCTCTTCCCGCAACCGTTCGAGGGTCTCGTCGGCAGCTTCGCGACGCGCCTCGACCCGGGCGCGGTGCTCGCGCGCCTCGGCGACGGCGGCATCCGCCTGACGCGCCTCGTCGGTCGCTTGGCGCAGCCGGGTCTCAGAGACCACCAACGCGTCTTCGCTGCGGCGCAACTCGACGGCCGCGGTCGCTGCCGCCTCATCAAGCGCGGCGGCTTCCGAGGCAATCGCGGCCGGCCGCTCGGCCAGCGCCGCGATCTCGCCCGATAATCCTTCGCGGCGTTCAGCCAATACCTGATGTTGTTCGGCGGCGCCGTGGCGCCTCTTACGCCACGCCGCCTGCTCAAGATCGATCGAGGACAGCCGCTGCTGCCGTGCCGCGGCCTCGCGCGCCAGCCGGTCGAGCGTAGCGCGGGCCTCGCCGTCGCGGCGCCGCGACGCCGCTGTCTGTGCCCGCGCCGCTTCCAGCGCGCTGCGTGTCAATGACGGATCGGGGAGGCTGACGAAGGCGCGCTCTGCTTCGCCGGTTCGCGCCTCCAGTTCAACGGCCTCTCCGGTTAGCGCCAGGATCGTCTCGTTGGCGGCGCCGATGCGCGCCTCGGCGGCGGCGCTTCGCCGGATCAAATCGGCCTCGCCGGCCCGCGCCCGCGACAGAAGCTCCTCGCCGGCGCGCAGGGCCGCCACCGCCGCGCGCTCGGCATTGGCCGCGGCATCGCGCGCGGCTCGCGCGCTGCCTGCCGCGTCTCCCGCCGCTCCGGCTGCCTCGGCGGCAGCGGCGACCTCGCCACTCAGCGTGGCGAGGCGATTGCGCTGGCGCAGCTGTTCGGCCGCGGCCGCCGAGCCAGGACTGAGGCGCACAAACCCGTCCCAGCGCCACAAGCGGCCATCGCGATCTACCAGGCTCTGTCCCGCAGCCAGTCGGGGTTGCAGCCGCCAGCCATCTTCGGGAGCCTCGACCCAGCCAGTATGCGCCAGGCGGCGGGCGAGCGCCGCGGGCGCCGCGACCGACGCGGCAAGCGGCAGCACGCCGTCGGGCAGCACCACAGCCTCCAGCGGCGGCAGATCGCGCCACCCGCCCCCGCCTTTCCCGCGAGTATCGTCGGGGACGCGATCGATCAGCGACGCACCCATCTCGCCGTCCAGCAGAGCCGCGGTCGCCGCCTCGAAACCGGGCGTCACCTGCAATTGCGAGACGAGCGATGGTCCCGTTGCCCCCGTTTTGGCTGCTGGCGCCAGGACGCGGGTCAAGGCTTCGGCCTCGGCCCGCAATCGGGCGAGCACGCGTTCCGCCTCGCGCGCCGCGTCTGCTGCGGCGGCGTCACGCTGTTGCGCCGCCTGCGACGTCTCGGCCGCCGCTGTCGCGGCGACCCTAGCCGTGTCGAGTGCGGCGCTGGCATCGGCGACGGCCGCGGTGGCGGCGGCAACATCTTCCGCTGACACAAGGCCGCCTTGCAGCGCATCGTGCTGTCGCCGCGCCTCAGCGAGCCGAGCCCGCAACAGAGCCAGCCGCTCGCCGAGATCGCGGCGCAGGCGATCGGCCGCCACTCGCTTGGCGTCGCCTGCGGCCGACGCCTCCGTCATCTGCTGCAGACCGGTCTCGGCCCTGGTCAAATCGGCGGAGGCCGCCCGCACCACGCCCTCAGCCTCGGTTCTGGCGGTGGCTTCATCGGCCGCGTACTGCCGCAAGGCCGTTGCTTCTTCGGTCAGCCGCAAGGTGGCGGCGTCGGCTTCGGCGATGTGGCTGGCTTCGCGCCCGAGATCGCCGGCGACTTGCGCCAGCCGCCGCTCTGCCTCGCCGCGCGCGGCAGCGACCCGTTCCCGTTCCTGCTCCAGCATCTGGCGGGCATGCGCGATACGCTGCACCGCCGCGGCCGTGGCCGCCTGTGCTAGGCGCAGCGGTGGCACCGCGGCATCGGCCTCGGCGCGCTCACGATCGCGCGCTAGCGCGGCTTCAGTAGCAGTGGCGAGCTGGCGCTCGGCGGCACGCGAATCAGCCGCCAGCGCCGCCGCTTCAACGGCGGCGCCGCGCCAGCGCGCGTGCATCAGATGCGCTTCGACCCGGCGAATCTGTTCGCCGAGGCGGCGATAGCGCTGCGCCTGCCGCGCCTGCTTCTTCAGCGCGTCGATCTGCGCGGTCAATGTGATGACGACATCGTCGAGTCGCGCCAGATTGTCCTCTGCCGCCCGCAATTTCAGCTCGGCCTCGTGACGGCGCGCGTGCAATCCCGCGGTGCCGGCAGCCTCGTCGAGCAGCATGCGCCGCTCGCCCGGCTTCGCGCCGATCAGTGCGCCGATGCGGCCCTGGCCGACGATGGCGGCGGAATGCGGCCCCGTCGCCGCGTCGGCGAACAGCAACTGCACATCTCGCGCCCGAACCTCGCGGCCATTGACGCGATACGAGGAGCCGCTGCCGCGGTTGAGCCGCCGCGACACCTCCAGCACCGGGCTGTCGTTATGCACGAATGGGGTGTCGCGGCTTGCATTGTTGATGGTCAGCGCGACCTCGGCGAGATTGCGTGCAGGGCGGCCGCCTGAGCCGGCGAAGATGACGTCGTCCATCTCGCCGCCGCGCAAGCGCTTGGCGGAGCCTTCGCCCATCACCCAGCGCAGCGCCTCGACGAGATTGGATTTGCCACATCCATTGGGACCGACGATACCGGTCAGCCCTGGCTCGATCGCCAGTTCAGTCGGGTCGACAAAGGATTTGAACCCCGCGAGACGAAGCCGCTCGACCTCCATCAATCCCCCATCAACCACGCGCGATCATGATTTCGCGGCGAGCCCGTTGAGCAATTGGGTGAATGCCTCGATGGTCGGTTCGCCGGTGAATTTCTGGCCATTGATGAAAAAGGTCGGGGTCGAATCGACACCGAGCTGCTTGGAGGCCGTCAGTCGGCTTTGCGCGACCTGATCCTCAACCCCCTTGTTGGCCATGCAGGCGTCAAACTCTTTCTTGCCGACGCCGGCAAACAGCGCCTGCTTCTGCAACGCCCCATCCGGATTATTGGCGACGACCCAATTCTGCTGCGTCGCGAATAGCGACTCGGTCAACGGATAGAAGCGGTCGGCCGGCACGCAGCGCGCCAGCATCTCGGCCTTCATCGCCAGTTGGTCGAGCGGAAAGTCGCGCATCACCAGCTTTACCTTGCCGGTATCGATCCAGTTCTTTTTGAGATCGGGCAACACGGTCGCCTCAAAATGCGCGCAATGCGGGCAGGTCAGCGAGGCGTATTCAACAATGGTGATCGGCGCGTCGCTCTTGCCCAGCACCCGGTCCTGATCGTTGATCGCGAGCAGGCTTTTGGTCGTCTCGGCATCGGGTTTCGCCGGCTGCGCATACGCCGGGACAGTCCCGGAAACGGCTAGCATAAACAGCGTTGCAAACCAGATTTCCCGCATCGGGGTGTTCCTCACTACTAGATGTTGATGCTAATTCGTTTAGGTGTTGAGGGCAACGGTTACTCCCGCCGCGGTTACTCCCGCCGCGCTCCGGTGGCCAGGAGCGATTGGCCGAAACGGTCCAGCGCCTCGCGCAATTCCGCGTGATCCACCGCCGCGACCTGCCTTTGCACCTCCTGCCGCGCCGCGGTAGATAGCGACGGCAGCGGCGCTGCCGGAAGCCGTGGCGCCGCCAGCGGCAACGGGCCCTGGACGATGGCGATGCGGGTCACCGCAGCGCGGCCGAAGAACAGGTTGATCCGCTGCACGACCATCGGCGTGCAATGTTGCAGGTCGAGCGCGAATCCCGGCGCACAGCGCAATTTCAGCGCGCCGTCGCGGCCGAGGGCCTCGGGCCAGGCGAAGCCCGCGAGTTCCGGCCCGAGGATGGCGGTCCACTCCGCCTTGAGCCGCGCCAATACGCCGCCGCCATGCTTGGCCGCGATGGGTCCGGCGATTCGCGTTGTGGAATCACCGAGCGCGCGGAAACCGGAGAACCGGGAGGGTAAGCGGGGATCGGCGTCGCGCTCGCGCTGATCGGGTGCGGCAGCTACCTTGCCGCTGCTTTGATCAGTGTTACCCCTTTCCGTGTTACGTCGTGCCATGGTGTCGACCCGATCCCCCAGTTTGTCCGCCGCTCCCGCAGCCGACCCGACCCGAGCCCGGCCCGAGCCCGCCGCGCTGCTCGCCTGGTATGACCGGCATCGCCGCGACTTGCCATGGCGTGCGCCACCAGGCAAGCGCGCGGACCCGTACCGTGTCTGGCTTAGCGAAATCATGCTGCAGCAAACGACGGTGGCGACGGTCGGCCCTTATTTTGACCGATTCGTGGCGCGGTGGCCTGACATCCGCGCGCTCGCCGACGCTTCACTCGACGAGGTACTGCATCTCTGGCAGGGGCTCGGCTATTACGCCCGGGCGCGCAACCTGCACGCCTGTGCCCGCGCCATCCTGGCAATGCATAATGGCGTATTTCCGGCGGATATCGCGGGGCTGCGGGCATTGCCTGGGGTCGGCGACTACACCGCTGCGGCAATCGCCGCGATCGCATTCGATGTGCCGGTGGCCGCCGCGGATGGCAATGTGGAACGTGTTGTCGCGCGCCTGTTCGCCGAACGCGCCCTGCTGCCGGCCGCCAAACCGCGGCTGCGGGCACTGGCCGCCGAGCTGGTGCCGCACCAGCGGGCCGGCGATTTCGCGCAAGCAATGATGGATCTCGGCGCGACGATCTGCACCCCCCGCCGACCACGCTGTGTGCTGTGTCCGTGGCGCGATGATTGCGCGGCGCGCGCCCTCGGCATCGCCGATGACTTGCCGGCGCAAGCTGCAAAGCCCGAGCGTCCGCTCCGGCACGGCGTCGCGTTCTGGCTGAGCCGCCCGGATGGCGCCGTTCTGCTGCGCCGGCGGCCCGAGAAGGGGCTGCTCGGCGGCATGATCGAACTCCCGTCAACGGCATGGCGCGACATTCCGTGGCCCATTGCGGAAGCCCTCGTATCGGCGCCGGCCACGGTCGAATGGCAGGTGCTGCCGGGAATAGTTGAGCATGGCTTTACCCATTTCCGGCTCGAACTGGCCCTGCTCGCCGGCATAATCGAGGATCCGCCCGATGGCATCTGGGCAACTCCGGCTCAGTTCAAGGATTACGCACTCCCAACCCTGACCAAGAAAATCGTCAAGCACGCCCTCGCCGAACTTCGTCCGGGCCACAACGTCGCCTAACGCCACTTTGCGGTTGGACGGGTCGCGTTTACAGTGGCGCATGAGCGATCGTGAGCCGCGCTTCAACCGCATTCATCTCGAACCGCTGTCGCCCCATGTCGGTGTGGAGATTGCCGGCGTCGATCTGGCGCAGCCGATCGAAGCCGAAACGCTCGACGAGATCCGGCAAGCGTTCGGCCGGTTCGGCGTCATATTCTTCCGCGATCAGCAGCTGACGCCCGACCAACATGTCGGGGTCGCCGAGCGGTTTGGTCCGATCAATATCAATCGGTTTTTCTCGGCAGTTCCCGGCTATCCAATGATCGCCGAGGTCCGCAAGGAGCCGGAGCAGACGCGCAATATCGGCGGCGGGTGGCACACCGATCACAGCTATGACACGGTGCCGGCACTCGGCTCGATGCTGTATGCGCGCCAGGTGCCGCTTACCGGTGGCGACACGCTGTTCGCCAGCATGTATGCAGCTTATGACGCGCTGTCGGTTGGCCTGAAAAAGACCCTCGAGGGCCTGCGCGCCTGCCATTCGAGCCGGCACGTGTTCGGCGCCGAAGCGATGGTGCAACGCGGCGATCTGGCCGGCCGGCACGGTAATGCCGAGCTGGCAACTCAGGACGCAATCCATCCCGTTGTCATCAGCCATCCGGAGACCGGCTGCAAGGCTCTCTACGTCAATCCCGGGTTCACCCTTCGGTTCGAGGGCTGGACCGTGGAGGAATCGCGGCCTCTGCTCGATTACCTCTATCAGCATGCGGTGCGGCCCGAGTTTACCTGCCGCTTTCGCTGGCGCGCAGGGTCGCTGGCACTGTGGGACAATCGTTCGACCTGGCATTTCGCGCTCAATGACTACCATGGTGAGCGTCGCTTAATGCACCGCGTGACGATCGAGGGATCGCCGCTGCATTAGTCGCAGGCCGGCAGCGCAAATCTCAATTGCCTCGAAGTATTGCGGCGATCACTATTTGGCGGCCGTGCGGGGGTTCGGTAGTGGGGGCGTAGTTTGATCGGGGCAATTCGGCGGCTTTGGGGTAGCGCGAGCGCAAGCGCCGCGTTTTTGACGCTCTATATATTTGCGGCGAGTCCCGTGGCGGCAGACGATACCGCCGCCTCCGTCGTCATCGCAGTCTTCGGCGACAGCCAGGCGCAGGGGCTCGCCGGCGGATTGCAGCGCGTGCTGCTTGAAGACCCGCGCTATCGGGTGCTGAACCGCACGCATCCCGGCGCCGCTCTCGTCCACAACGAAAGCGAATGGCTGGCGCCGGTCGAACGCTTCACCTCGCGTGAGCAGGCCAACATCGCGATCGTCATGTTCGGCGCCAATGACCGGCTCGACCTGCGCGACGAAAGCGGCTACCTGCGTTTTCGCAGCGACGAATGGCGGCAGGCCTATGCGGCGCGTATCGACAAGATACTGACGCTGCTGCGTCAGGCCGGGATGCGCATCATCTGGTGTGGCAACCCGATCGCGCGCAGCGAGACCTACTCTGCGGATATGGGGTACATCAACGACATCTTCGCCGAAGAGGCTACGCGATTTGGTGCGCAATTCGTGCCGCTGTGGTCGGTGGTCACCGACGATCAGGGGCGCTTCGTCGCCTATGGCAAAGACCGCAACGGCACGACGCAGCGGCTTCGCAACGATGACGGGATCCACTTTACCGGCGCCGGCTATGAGTTGGTTGGCGAGAAACTCGCCGGGTTGCTGCCGGCCGATGCCGGCCCTGCCCCACCCGCTTCCGTCGCACCGATCGCCGCAGCACCGATCGCCGCAGCACCGGCCATGGCAGCGCCTAGGACATCTGCGGCGGCATCCACTGCGGCCTCGCCTTCGGCGGTGCCGCCACCAGTAACGCTGCCGATGCCTGCGCAGCAACAAGCTACGATGGCGCCCGTAGCGGGTGTAACTCCCGCGCCAACCATGGTTATCCCGGGAACGTCGCCGGTGCGGCCCCCGGCACCGTCAATGGCACCGTCATTCCCGATTGGTACCCCAATGCCGACGACCCCGCCCCCGCCATCAGGAACGCCGGCGCAATAACCGACGACCTGCGACGTCAGCCGCCGAATGCCGCGATGCCTGTTTGTGCGCGGCCAAGAATCAGCGCGTGAATGTCGTGCGTCCCCTCATAGGTGTTGACAGTTTCCAGGTTCATCACATGGCGGATCACGTGAAACTCGTCATGGATGCCGTTGCCGCCGTGCATATCGCGGGCGACGCGCGCGACATCGAGCGACTTGCCGCAATTGTTGCGCTTGAGCAATGAGATCGCCTCGGCGGGGCAGCGGCCTTCATCCTTGAGCCGTCCCAGGCGAATGCAGGCGCTGAGCCCCAGCGTGATCTCGGTCTGCATGTCGACGAGCTTTTTCTGAACGAGCTGATTGGCGGCGAGCGGCCGGCCGAACTGTTCGCGGTCGAGCGTGTAGGTGCGCGCAGCATGCCAGCAGAACTCGGCGGCGCCGAGCACGCCCCAGGCGATGCCATAGCGCGCATTGTTAAGGCAGGAAAACGGGCCCCGCAGTCCTTTCACATTGGGCAACAGGTTCTCCTCGGGCACCAGCACGTCATCCATGACGATTTCGCCGGTAGTCGAGGCGCGCAGGCTGAACTTGCCCTGGATCTTCGGCGCCTTCAGCCCCTTCATCCCCTTCTCGAGGATAAAGCCGCGGATCGCGCCATCCTCGGTTTTCGCCCAGACAACCATCACATCGGCGATCGGCGCGTTGGTAATCCACATCTTGGCGCCGTTCAGCAGATAGCCGTCCGCCACCTTCTTGGCGCGCGTCTCCATGCTGCCGGGGTCGGAGCCGTGATTGGGCTCAGTCAAGCCGAAACAGCCCACCCACTCGCCGGTCGCAAGTTTCGGCAAGTATTTCTCGCGCTGTTCTTCGCTGCCGAAATCCCAGATCGGATACATCACGAGGCTCGACTGCACACTCATCGCCGATCGATAGCCGCTATCGACCCGTTCGACCTCGCGCGCGATCAACCCATAGGAGGTATAATTGGTGCCGGCACAGCCATAGCCGTCGATCGTCGAGCCCAGAAACCCGAGTTCCCCCATCTCGGTCATGATTTCGCGGTCAAAGCGTTCCTCGCGCGCCGCGGTCAACACCCGCGGCATCAGCTTCTCCTGGCAATAGGCGCGCGCCGTATCACGGATCAGCCGCTCTTCCTCGGTCAATTCCTCGTCGATCAACAGCGGGTCCGCCCAATCAAAGGCGGGCGGCCGCTCATGGCCTCCCGGCTTCGGATGGTAGGCGGAATGCGGATGCAACTCGACGACGCTCATCGGGACCTCGGGGAAACTGGATCAAGACAATATAGGGGATTATTGGCCGGCATGAACCGGCATGGAAAAGGGCGCCGATGGCGCCCTTTTCGTCCGAGCCGTCTCGGCGGTTCTATTTCTTGCTGCGCACCGAATTACGCCCGGTGCCGCGGCCGAGCCCGATCTTCTTGGCAAATTCCGAGCGCTGCTCGGCGTATTTAGGGGCGACCATCGGATAATCCGGCGGCAGACCCCATTTGGTCCGGTATTCATCGGGCGTCATGTTATAGGTCGAGCGAAGATGCCGCTTGAGCATCTTGAGCTTCTTCCCGTCCTCCAGGCAGACGAGATATTCCGAAGTCACAGACTTGCGCACCGGTACCGCAGGCTTCAGTGGCTCGGCCGGCGGTTCAACCGTGTTGCCCTCAAGTCCACGCAGTGAATTGTAAACCGACTGAATGACATCGGCCAGCTGCCCCGTGGCCAGGGTATTGTTGCTGACATAAGCGGAGACAACCTCCGCGGTCATTCGCAGCAGCTCGTCGTCTCCGAGCTTCGGCGTCGCATGCTCCGCCATGTTCTCCTCGATTCCGTCCTTCACTATTCAGGTGGGCATAATTATCACGCGATTTACACATGTCAACCTAAACCACCACGTGAAGATAGTAATCGAGAACTACGCATACTCCTCACAACTTACGAGGAACCCTCAGATCGCCTTGATACTAGCTTGCAACCGTGTTGTTCAGCCCCGGCCACTATCCGTGATTTTGTTTTAATTCAATGATCTATTTCAATGCACAGCGAGCACGAGCACGTTGCTGAATTCCTGACCGCCGCGCACGGCATGTGGTAGGCGGCTGACATTCACGGCCGAAATATGGTAGATGCTTCGCTGCTGGCGCGTCATCCACGGCGCTGCCGTTCCCCCGAGAGGTGCATCCTGGCGATCCCGCAAGCCGTCGCTTCACCGACGCAGCAATCAATCGACCTGTTTTCGCGGCCTCTGGCCGCCTCCGACCCTGAGCTGGCCGCCGCAATTCGCGGTGAACTGAGGCGCGAGCAGACTCAGATTGAACTGATCGCAAGCGAGAACATCGTCTCGCAGGCCGTACTCGAAGCACAGGGTTCTGTGCTGACCAATAAATACGCCGAGGGGTACCCAGGGCGCCGCTACTACGGCGGGTGCGAGTGGGTCGATGTTGCCGAACGGCTCGCCATCGAGCGCGCCAAACGCCTGTTCGAGTGCGAATACGCCAACGTGCAGCCGCATGCTGGGGCCCAGGCCAACGAGAGCGTGTTTCTCGCATTGCTGTCGCCGGGCGACGAGATCCTCGGCATGTCGCTCGCGGCCGGCGGACATCTGACACACGGAGCGCGCCCGAACATTTCGGGCAAGTGGTTCCAGGCGCACGCCTATGGGGTACGCCAGAAGGATGCACGGATCGATTTTGACGAGGTCGAGCATCTTGCCGAAACGCACCGACCGCGGCTGATCATCGCCGGCGGCAGCGCCTATCCGCGCATCATCGATTTTGCCCGCTTCCGCGCGATCGCCGACAAGGTCGGCGCGTATCTGATGGTCGACATGGCGCATTTCGCCGGCCTGGTCGCCGGTGGCGCGCATCCCAGCCCGTTGCCGCATGCTCATGTCGTCACCACGACCACGCACAAGACTTTGCGCGGACCGCGCGGCGGCATGGTGCTGACGAACGATCCGGAAATCGCCCGCAAGATCGACTCGGCGATGTTCCCAGGCCTTCAGGGCGGGCCACTGATGCACGCGATCGCGGCCAAGGCGGTCGCATTTGGCGAGGCCCTGCGGCCCGACTTCGCGCAATACGCTCACGCGGTCGTCGCTAACGCCAAAACGCTGGCCGAGACGCTGGTCGAAGCCGGGCTGGATATCGTCTCCGGCGGCACCGACACGCATCTGATGCTGGTCGATCTGCGGCCACTAGGGCTGACCGGGCGTGATGCCGAGCAGGCCCTGGAGCGAGCCGGCATCACCTGCAACAAGAACGGCATCCCGTTCGACCCGCAAAAGCCGACGATCACGTCGGGTGTTCGCCTTGGCTCGCCGGCCGCCACGACGCGCGGCTTCGGCACGGCGGAATTCCGCCAGGTCGGCGAGTGGATCGGCGAGGTATTGCGCAGCTTCGCCAAGGGGCCGGACGACAACGGCGCCACCGAACAGCGGGTGCGCCAGGACGTGGCCGCGCTGTGCGCCCGCTTTCCGATCTATGGGGGATCAGGCGCAGCCTGACGCGAAACGCGGCGCCCGCCGCCGCGACGCGAGAAGACGGAGGAGAACATGCGTTGTCCGTTCTGTGGCGCGGATGACACCCAGGTAAAGGATTCGCGTCCGACCGACGATCGCGGCGCGATCCGTCGTCGCCGCTTCTGCGGCAATTGCGCGGCCCGGTTTACGACGTTCGAGCGGGTGCAATTGCGGGAATTGACGGTGGTCAAGAAGAACGGCCAGCGCGAGCCATTCGACCGCGACAAGCTGGCCCGCTCGCTCTATGTCTCGTTGCGCAAGCGTCCGGTCGAACCGGAGCGGGTCGAGCGCATCATCAACTCGCTCGTGCGCCAGCTCGAGAGCTCGGGCGAGACGGAAATTCCCAGCGACATGGTCGGCGAGTTGGTGATGGAGGCGTTGGCCGCCCTCGACCAGGTCGCGTATATCCGCTTTGCCTCCGTCTATCGCAATTTTCGCGAAGCCAAGGATTTCGGGGAGTTTGTCGGCCGCATTGCCGCCGACGGCGACGACTGACACCGCAGCCGCTTGCGTCGCCTATGTCGTCAACACGACGGCATCATCCGGTTCCCAGCTGACCCATACCGGTTTGTCGCGCTCGAATCGGCTCGCCACACTGCTGGGCATATCGGCCCGCAAGGTCTTGCCCTGCACCGTCGCGAGGTGAACCGTCGACTGGCTGCCCTGATAGCCGATCGAGGCAATTGTCGCCGCCATGGCAAACCCCGGCGGCCGCTCCCGCATCAGCCTGATATGCTCCGGCCGTAATGCCAATGCGACCGGTGTCCCCTCGGCCAGACTGGCGCGATCCGGCAACGGTACCGGCTCATTCCCCGCCGCCTGAAGCATGTTGCCGGCGCCGACCTCGCCCTCGAACAGGTTCACCGCCCCGACAAACCCGGCGACAAAGCGCGAATTGGGCCGCTCGTAGATATCGGTCGGGCCACCGGTCTGCACGATCGCGCCGCGGTTCATCACCGCGATGCGCGAGGCCATCCCCAGCGCCTCTTCCTGGTCATGCGTCACGACAATGAAGGTTGTGCCGATGCGTTGCTGAATGCCGGTCAGTTCGAGCCGCGTCTCTTCGCGCAATTTGCGGTCGAGCGCTGCCAGCGGCTCGTCGAGCAATAACAGCTTCGGCATCTTGGCCAGGGCCCGCGCCAATGCCACGCGTTGCCGCTGGCCTCCGGACAGTTCGTGCGGCCGGCGCCGCGCATAATCCTGCATCTGGACCAGTGCCAGCATCTCGGCGACGCGCGCGTCACGGCGGCGGCGCTCCATGCCCTCCTGTTTCAGGCCGAACGCCACGTTGCCGGCGACATCGAGATGCGGAAATAGCGCATAGGACTGGAACATCATGTTGACCGGCCGCCGGTAAGGCGGCACCGCGTTCATCTCGACCCCATCGATGACGATATGGCCGGTATCGGGCATCTCGAACCCAGCGATCAGCCGCAGTAAGGTTGTCTTGCCGCAGCCGGAGGGACCGAGCAGCGCAAAGAACTCGCCGCTGGCAACGCTGAGCGATACATCATGTACCGCCGGCACCGCGGCAAAGCGCTTGCTGACATTGTTGATTTCGAGCAGCGCCACCGGGGTCAACAACCCGATTTGACGCGGTTCCACACACGCGTCCGAGCCCGCTCGTAGGGCCGCGGGGCCGGGAGGTCGATATAGAGCACGCGGCGCACCGAGTCCGGCGGGTAGACGCCGGGGTCGTCGCGGATCGAGGGGTCCACCAGCGCCGTCGCCGCAAGATTGGGATTCGGGTACGACACCGCGTTGCTTACCGCCGCGATGACCTCCGGACGCAGCATGTAGTCAATGAACCGGAGGGCGCCGTCAGGATGCGGCGCGTCGACCGGGATGCCGAGCATGTCGATTGACATCTGCGCTCCCTCGCGCGGCACACGAAACGCGATCTCAACCCGGCTTTCCACCTCATGCGCGCGGTTGCGGGCCTGGATGACATCGCCGGAGTAGCCAAGCGCGATGCAGATATCGCCCGCTGCCAGATCGTTGATGTATTGCGAGGAGTGATAGCGCCGCACATACGGCTGAATGCGCTCCAGAGCGGCAGCGGCCGCCTCGAGATCGGCCAGATCGCGGCTCTTCGGGTCGCGCCCGAGATAGGCGAGCGCCGCCGGAAATACCTCCTGCGGCGTGTCGAGCATCTCGATACCGCATGACGCCAGCTTTGCGGCATTGGACGGGTCGAACAACAAGGCCAGCGTATCGCGCGGCGTTCCCTCGCCCAGCGCCCGGTCAAGCATCGCCACGTTGTAGCCAATGCCGGTGACGCTCCACAGATACGGCACACCATACGCATTACCGGGGTCGGCGGTCGTCGCCGCCGCCTGCATCAGGCGCGGGTCGAGATTGTACAGGTTCGGCAGTCTGGTCTTGTCGAGCGGCAGATAGGCGCCCGCCGCGATCTGCCGCGCCATATAGGGGCTCGCCGACGGCACCACGACATCGTAGCCGGAATGGCCGGCAAGCAGTTTGGCCTCGAGCACCTCGTTGCCGTCATATACGTCATAGGTTACGGCGATGCCCGTTTCCCTGGTGAAGTTGGCAATCGTGTCCGGGCCGATATAGTCGGACCAGTTGTAGATATGCAGCGCCGGCTCCTCGGCACCCGCCGCCGGGATCAGAACCGGCGCCAGGAACGCCGTCAGCATCAGACAGAGAACGGCGCGGATTCGCATGCCGCGCTTACAGCAGGAGCCCACCCGCT
The DNA here is from genome assembly GCA_019240125.1 of Alphaproteobacteria bacterium. Classification (GTDB taxonomy): domain Bacteria; phylum Pseudomonadota; class Alphaproteobacteria; order ATCC43930; family CGMCC-115725; genus DATARH01. The sequence goes on along the minus strand of JAFAYW010000012.1, from coordinate 11,476 downwards.
TGTCAATTGGCGCCGCAGCGTCCTAGGCCTGCAAGCCGCCACTGTTACCTGTGTCGCATTCCCGGTACTTTGCCGCGCCGAACCAATGCACGGTCCGCTGTTGCAGCGGCTCTATAAGACTGGCCCGCATGAAACGCGTTACTTCGCTCGTCCTGTCTCTCCTCCTCGCCGGCTGCGTTCAGCAGCCGGCCATGCAGGCCAGCACAGGACACCCGAACCTGATCATCGTGCGCGATTTCAGCTTCACGGCTGGCGAGGTCACGCTCGACCCGAGTTTCGGCTTTTCGCTCAATCGCGGCCAGGCCGGGACGCCGCCGCGCGAGCGCGCCGCCTCCGTCGGGCGAGCGGCGGCTTTCACCACGGCCGATACGATCACGCAGCAACTGGCCAATCTCGGCTATGACGTCGCCGCATCCGATGCAAGCGGCCCCGATCCGGGCGGCCGCGCCCTGATCGTCACCGGCCGGTTCCTGTCGATCGACGAAGGCCATCGCCGCCGGGTGGGCGCTGAAAATGCCAGCGTATCGGTCGACGTCGAGATCGATGTTCAGGTGGCTGGCGGGTCGCCGGTACGCATCACCTCGCTGCAGTTTGATTCTCGGCGCGTGCCGCGCAGCGCGACCCTCTCCGGCTCCGACGCGCGCGGCGCCAACGTAAACGCGGCGGCGGTGCGGGTGGGCAGCGCTATCGCACGCCAAGTGGCCGAGACCGCGCAGCTCAACCACTGGCCCGGTGGCACCCGCTGACAGCTAAGGAACCGCGCTCTTGCTCCCAACGTTGGCGAAGGACCTTCTGTCGGAAGCATGCACATGGCCCATGAGTTGACGACTAACGAGCCCAACATCAGCCGCGGCGAACGCCTCGGCACCGGCGTGGTGGGAGCGGCGCTGGTCCTTCGCGCGCTGGCACGCCCATCACTTGGCCGGATCATCATGGCAGGAATCGGCGCGACCTTGCTGTCTCGCGCGGCGTCCGGGCAATGCGGTCTCTACCGGGCGCTCGGCATTGGCCAATCCCAAGCCGCTTCGGGCACGTCATCTCGGAAGGACTCGCTTGACCGGGTCGATGATGCCTCCGACGACAGCTTTCCGGCGAGCGACCCGCCCTCATGGACGCCGGTCGGCGGCAGTGTGGCGCACCACTGAGCGCGCTTCATTCGCTCAGACGAGCGCTACCCGTCGAGCTGCCGGATGATCCCGGCCCAGCGGTCGAGTAATGGCAAGATCGCATCTGCCTTTTCCGCTTTGAGCTGCACGATGCCGCGCGCAACGCCCTGCTCCTCATAGCGGCGAATGCGGTCGATCTCCGGCTGGATGCCCCAGACGGTCACCGGGCACGTCGCGAGATCGCGCCCGGCCTCCGCCGCCATCTGACGGAACTGCGGCAGGAAATCGGTGACATCCTCGTATTGCGGTCGCCGTGAATGCGGGATCCAGCCATCGCCATAGCGCAGCGCGCGCCGCGCACCATGCGGGAACATTCCGCCGACAATGACCGGCGGGTGCGGCTTCTGCACCGGTTTGGGCCAGGTCATCATCGGCCCGAAATCGACCATGTCGCCGTGATATTCCGGCTTTGACTGGGTCCAGATCGCCTGCATCGCCTCGATGCGCTCGCGCATCAATTTGAAGCGGATTTTGAATTCGGTGCCGTGATCCGCCATCTCATCGGCATTCCAACCGCCGCCCACCCCAAACAGAAACCGCCCGCCCGACACCTGATCGAGCGAGGCGACCAGCTTTGCGGTCTGGATCGGGTCGCGCTGCGGCACCAGGCACACCCCGGTGCCGACCTTGAGCCGCGTCGTGACCGTCGCCGCCGCGGTTAACGACACAAACGGGTCCATCACATCGTAATACTGCTTGGGCAGGTCGCCGCCGGCCGGGAAGGCCGATTGCCGCGACACCGGAATATGCGAGTGTTCCGGCGCCCACACCGACTCAAAGCCGCGTTCCTCCAGCGCCCGCGCCAATTCGGCGGCGCGCATCGAGTAATCGGTAAAGAACATCGACGCGCCGAACTGCATGGGTGCCTCCTCTACTCATTCGATCGCGGCGACAGTAGCATCATCGCCGGCAACAGGAGGCGCCGATGACCGATATCCGCAAGATCGTGACCCTGCGCGAGGTTACCTTTGCCGAACTCGGACACGCGCCGCCGCGGCCGGTGGTGCGCGCGGTCGGAATCGCGATCATCCACAACCCGTTCGCCGGCCGCTGGGAGGAGGATCTCCGCCCGCTGTTCGAGGCGGGTGCCGCGATCGGAGAGCGTCTGATGCCGGAGCTGGTTAAGATGCTCGACGGCCCAGCGGTGTCTTACGGCAAGGGCGCGATCGTCGGCGTCGCGGGCGAGATGGAGCATGGCGGCGCCTGCGTCCACCCGATGCTGGGCCGCCCGATGCGCGCCGCGATCGGTGGCGGCAAGGCGGTAATCTCGTCCAACGTCAAGGTGGCGCCGCCGGGTGCGTCGATCGACATCCCGCTTGGCCACAAGGATGATTCCTGGTCGTTCGCGCATTTCGACACGATCACCGTGGCCGTCTCCGACTCGCCGCGGCCGCACGAGATCGCGGTCATCCTGGCGATCGCCGATGGCGGAAGGCTGCACAATCGCTGCGGCGACGGGCCGATCCGCTAGGTCGCGCACACCGCAGCGGCGCCGAATACCGGGTCGAAGGTGGCGCGCAACGCGATATCGACCTCCGCCATCGACGCGGTTATCCCGAGCCGCGCCAGAGAGGTCACGCCGTGCTCGCTGATGCCGCACGGTACGATGCCGCGATACTGATCGAGGTCCGGATCGACGTTGAGCGCGACGCCGTGATAGGTCACCCAATGGCGCACCCGCACGCCGAGCGCCGCGATCTTGCTCTCGCCGCCCCGCTCCGCCACCCAGACGCCGATCCTGCCGTCGCGCCGCTCGCCGCGCACATTGAAGCGGGCCAGAGCCGCGATCATCCATTCCTCGAGCCGCCAGACATGGCAACGCACATCGCGGCTATAGCGGTTGAGGTCGAGCATCACATAGGCGATGCGCTGCCCCGGCCCATGATAGGTGTACTGCCCACCACGCCCGGTGCGGACCACCGGCAGCCGCGCCGGGTCGAGCAGATCCTGCGACCGTGCGCTCGTGCCGGCGGTATAGACATCGGGGTGTTCGAGCAGCCGGACCAGTTCGGCGGCCTCGCCGGCCCGGATCACGGCGGCGCGCCGCTCCATCGCGGCGACCGCGTCTTCATAGGGCACCGGCGCATCCTCGCAGCGCCACTCAATCCCGGACAGCCCCGTATCGAGGTCACTCGCCTCTCGCCGCTCCATCGCGTCTGCCCATCACCCTTGCTAACTCACCCCAATATTTGCTAGAGACCCGGCCCGTTCCCAAGAGGAACGAGCCTGAGAACCAGGCCTGTTCGGGCGTGCCAGACATGCGGTCGTGGCGGAATTGGTAGACGCGCAGCGTTGAGGTCGCTGTGGGGGAAACCTCGTGGAAGTTCGAGTCTTCTCGACCGCACCATTACCTGGCCAAGGAAACGGCCAAACTCGCTGAAATCCTGGAGTTCCTGATCCCTCACTGGTACAAACGAGGGGTACACAGTGGTTCTCCGGATGCCGTCTCCAATGAAGCACCCCGATACAGGGGTCTACTGGTTCCGCAAGGTTGTCCCTGCGCATCTTCGTGGCGCCGTGGGCAAGCGCGAGATAAAGAAATCGCTGGCTACTAAGGACCCTCGCGAGGCCAAGCAACGTTACCCCGCAGCCGCTGAGGAAGCCGATCGCATCATTGCGCTGGCTGAAGGGCGCGTCGTTCCGGCCCACCTCAGCCATCAACAGGTGATCGCCCTGGCCGGTGAATGGTATCGGGAGAAGCTGGCCAAGTACGAAGCTAACCCAGCGGACGAAGACCAATACGACGTTCTCCTGAGCCTTGCTGCTGATGCGGACGAAGACGGGCGGCGGGGCGCTTTCGTTAAGCGGTTCCTAGACAGACTGCTGGAGGCCAAGGGCCTCATCATCGATACCGCCTCTCACGAGGCACTGGCTGACCGCCTTTTCTGGGAAGGAGTGCGCCTCTGCAACACGCTAATCCTACGCACACGGGGGGACTATACGCCCGATCCGCACTTGGCCAGCCTGCCGAAGTGGGAAGGAGCCATCGTCAGCAAAGCTGTTGAGCGAGGAGCAAGCTTTGATGAACTGGTCGAGGCATGGGCGCTCAACGCGAACCCAACTCCGACTGTGAAGACGAACTATGCGCGTCACATGCGCCTCCTCGCAATCCACCTGGGGTTCACCAGCACTGCCGATGCGGACGCATCAAAGGTAGCGCGGCGCGACGTTCTAGCCTTCAAGGAAGCCGAACTGCGGGCTGGCAAAGCACCCAAGACCGTCGTCACTGAGTTGAGCGGCATCAGCGCGGTGTTCACACACGCCTACCAGACGGAGAAGATCGCTAGCAATCCCGCCAGCAAGGTACTCGACATTGCTGCGCTGCGAGCCGCCAGACGCCGCGGTGAGAAGCCTCGCTACCCGTACAGCCCGGATGAGGCCGTGAGGATACTCCAGGCGGCACGGGTGGAGGCCGATGCTGACCTGAGGTGGTTGCCCTGGCTCTGCGCATTCACTGGTGCCCGGATCAGCGAAGTGGCGACGGCGCGGTCCAAGGACATCCATGAACTCGCTGGTGCTTGGTTCATCGGCATTGGGCTTGAGGGTCAACAGGTGAAAGCGGGTGCCTCCCGCCGCCGCGTCCCGCTGCACCCGGTGTTGGTCAGTGAGGGGTTCTTGGCATACGCCCAGAGCAAGGCCGCAGATGAACGCCTGTTCTCGTCATGGGCGGGCGATAAGGTAGCCCGGTGGATACGGGGGCCGCTTGGCATAGCCGATCCGAAGAAGGGGCCAAGCCACTCGTGGCGCCACAGGTTTGAGGATGAAGGGCGTGCTGCGGGCATTGAGGAGGAGATCAGGGACGCGCTGGCAGGCCACAAGAACCATCGGATCGGACGCGAGTACGGACACGGCTACACCGACCCGAGGCTGCTGCATCGGCTTGTTGAGGCCATGAACAAGATACCGGTTCCCGCCTCGCTGATCTGAAGGCTCGGGAAGATAGTCCATTGCGGAACTCCTGTCCGCCCGCGCTCATTAATTGAGCACACGGTCATTGCATTCAGGAAACCTCAATGCGCAAATTTGCCCTACTTGGTGTTGTCGTGGCCTTCGCAACTAGCGGCGCCTTGGGCCAAACGCCCCCGGCCCAGAATGGCCCTCAAAACCGTCCCATTAACTCGTCAGACTCACCGAACCGTCAAGCTGGTGCTCCTGTCGCTGGCCACAACAGCTTCACCGAAACCGAGGCAACTGCTCGCATCGAAAAGCAGGGCTTCACCAACGTCAGCGGCCTTCAGAAGGATGACAGCGGCGTGTGGCGCGGTCACGCCATGAAGGGTGGCCAACAGGTCGATGTCAGCCTCGATTACCAGGGCAACGTCACTCAGGGCGGCGTCAAGTAGCCTCTGAGCATCTCATTTTGAACCATAAGGATGCGGAGCATGATCACGGTCACCCGTCTGTACGACAATTATCCCATTGCCGCGCGAGCCTATAACGAATTGGAGCGTGCGGGCTTCTCGACAAACGATATCAGCATCGTCGCGAGCAACGGCGATGGCTGGTTTGAGAAGGGCGCGACTGAACCCGGTCGGATCGATCGCGACGGTGATGGCGTCGATGACCGCAATGAGGGCGCGGCCAAAGGTGCCGAGATCGGCGGGGCTGTCGGCGGTATAGCGGGCTTGCTTGCTGGGCTTGGCTTACTCGCGATCCCGGGGCTGGGACCGGTTGTGGCAGCCGGATGGCTGGCGTCAACAGCTGCCTTGGCATTCACGGGGGGCGCGGCGGGCGGCCTTATCGGCTCACTGACACAGCATGGCGTGAGCGAGGATGACGCCAATGCTTACGCGGAGGGCGTGCGCCGCGGCGGCACTTTGGTTACGGCGCGGGTCAACGAGGCCGATGCTGCCCGTGCTGAGGCGATACTCAACCACTCTGCGGTAGACATTCGCGCGCGTAGGGCGCAGTGGCAGGGCAGCGGGTGGAACCGCTTTGATCCCAATGCCCCCGTCTATACGGCTGATGAAATCCGCCGCGACCGCGAGGTGTACGGTACCAGGATGTAGCCCTCTCAACGAGTGAGTGGTCCATTGGTAATACAGCCGGGAGGAGGAAACTCTTCTCGGCTTTCTCGTTACGGCACGGCATCCCTGCACATGATGCCCTGGCGGGGCATAGTAGTTCCTCGGCGGGACACAGGTATGGCAGCGGGGAACCTGTGGAGGTCCTTGCGGAGGCGGTGGCGAAGATCAGCTATCCGGGGCTGACATAATTCCGGTCCAAGTGCGGCAACGCTGAACGGGTTTCTTGCGAACGACCCCGGGGATCGCTGATCCCACAAATGGGGACCAGCCATAATTAAGGCATTCAAGAAGCCGCTGTGGCAGTTCACGCTCCGGCCGCTCATCCATGCGTTCTTTTCGCAGTGCCGTGTCCTTCCATGGGTCCATTACAATCTTTCCCTTCGAACGACCATGTTAGGACGCCGTTCTGATCGAACTCTAATGATCCGTTGTACGCGCCCGCGCAACTCGGTGCGGTGCTCTCTAGTGCAATCGACTTGACCTTGTGTTCCTCTAAGATGGCTTTACCGGTTCCTTGTCCTCCAGCTGGCGTGCGAAAGCTCACAGTTAGCTGATTTCCAGTCTGTTCGATCTTAATAGCTATTTTTTGATCAGCCTCTCCTGTTATATACGTAGAGTGGTTCACTCCTTCGTACAAGCCAGCGACGCCGATCCTATCTGTCCCGCAAGCCTTTCTTAGTAAAAGATCGAGCGGTGAGCCGTCTTTTATCTCAACCGGAGACGGCGATGGCAGAGGTAGCACGGACACAAGATTGTTGCCATCGTCGAAGTACTCGATTTCTTGCGGAAGGAATTTTCGCTCCTCGCAACTTAGCGCTATAGATTGAGCAGTTGTCCGATACCCATGGGGAAGGCCAATCACATCTTGGCCGGGGAACATACTTGCAAAGAGACGTTCTTGATAAAACTTCGTGACGAGCAGCGTGTTTAGGCCACCAGCCGGTGCTGTACGTTCAGGCTGACCATAAAACAATTCACCTTCTCCAGTGGCTGTGGGAGACAGGTAGGTTGTAGCCACGATCGGTTTCATTGACATTAAAGATTTGAGGTGCTCGGAGCAGAAAAGAGATGAGGAGCCCGCCAGAATACTCCCAGGCACTATCTTTTCGGCCGAAGACAGGTCTATCTGGTCTGGGTCGCCTCGTTTGAAATGCGACAAAATCTCGTTGTGTCTGTCGTATACTGTTTTTTCTGCCCAAGCGAAGGTCATGTTGTTGCAGCCCAGCACTATCGTATCTTCCGCATACACGCTCTTGAAAGGACTGTCGCCGGGAGGCACTTGCGCGTCTGGTAACTTAACAGGATATCGCTCAACGTACGACACACTGCCACCTAACGTATGGATTGCGGACGCCTTGAAGTAGTAGGCCGCTGGCTGTTTATCCACTTCAAACAAAATCCACTCCCCAGGGGCGGCGGGCCAGATCGAGTTTACTGTTGAGGATGGTGCTTTACCTGCCAACTCGCCCCTGTGCGCAATCCCCCAAAATTTTAGTTGTAGAGAGACTGTAATAAGAACGACTAGGATTAGCAAAACCAGTCCGGCTGCAACAGTGGCGATTTTGAGTTTCGAATGCACTTTATAGGCATGACGACGAATGTCACGAATGTCGCGCGCTAACCCTGCCATCTCATGACGAAAGCCGGGTATGCTTATCGAAATAGATTGATGGTCCACAAGGGCCTGTATGTCCTCAGGCAACTCTCCCTTCGGCGGCAGCCTAGCACCTCGAAGACAAACTGGGACAATCGTGATGCCCCTCCTCAAACCCTCTGCTATCTCAAGTCGAACCCAATCATCGGCAATAGTAAGGCGCCGAACACCCTCCTCATTGCGGGAGTCCACCCAGCTAGGTCCAATAAGGACAAGCATCACGTTACATTGAGATAATCGTTCTCCAAGGATCAACGGGAACCTCGATCCCGCATGCATATCAATGTCCAGAAAAACGCCCTTTCTACCAAACTGCTGCGCTAAGTACTGTGAAATACCTATTGCATCCGCCGCCGTATCTTCGCGTCTGTAGCTGATAAAGATTTTTCCCAGCACCCCACGCCCCAGAGATTTCTAGATTGGTCGAGGAGATACTGCGGCACATTCAAATATGAGACAAGAGCAACCGCGGTCTACTAGCAGGTCGTGACTACGACGCGCCCGCCGCGATTTACCCGAAGGCAGCGGGCAGGCCGCCATCGAAAAATCCTCGACAGTCTCACGGCAGCTTGCGTATGTTCTACTAATGTTCACTTAGAAGAGGCTGCGTCGTGGAACCAGTACAGGGACACCCTCTACCCGGCGGGTTTATCCTGATCACCGGCATGGACGGCAATAGGTCCGCCGTGCGCCATTCGTCTGTGGCGGGGTTACAGGACGCCGATCAGTGCCGCGATGAGACGCTTGTGCTGCTCCATGGGGGCGCAGTGGTGCGCGTCTCGGCAGGACTTGAGGAGGTGTTGGGGTGGTTTAGATGAGGGTGTGCGGGTGGATATGGAAGCATTTGGAAGACGACAGCGGGGTTGGTGATGCTGGTCCGTTCGATTGAGGAAGTCGATCATTATCTTAATGAAATCGGCAAAACTGCCTCAAAAGTTCAAGCTTGGTTTGCATCACATAGGGGGGAAGCTCTCGATCTGCTCAGGCAGATGAAGTTTGAACCAGTCGGTTTCCATCCTGTTGAAGGGCACGCGCTGAACTTGGTCGAACAGATCAATCAGACATGGACATATGCAGTCGCCTTGGCTGCGACCCGACAACTCCTTGGGCTGCACCCGGATGCTGGCGGGTACAGACTAGCGCCCGGCGCACACGCTTCAGAAGAACTCGACATCATGAGCGAGGCGGAAGGGTTAGTTGGAGCCGAGACGTTCGCCGCGGTGCATCCGAAGAACAATCAGAAGCTGAGGCTCGATCTTGATAAGATGGCAATTCGGACAGAGCAACACCGCTTCGTCTTCTTCCTGTCACCAAAATTTCCGGGCAATACGCGGCGCGTTCAGTTCGAACGTTCCGGCGTCCAGGTATGGTCCGTGGATGTCTGACGATATTAAGCCGCGTATCGATAGTGCCCGTCCTGCCGCTTTACCTCGCCGGCCTTCACCAACGCCGTTAGCGCATTGCTCACGGACATCTCGCCAGCCTTGTCCCCCCGCAGCCCCATCCTATCCAAGATGTCGCCCCGGCTCAGCCCATCGGCAGCACGGATCAACGCAATGATCTCACCACGCTTGCTGCCCTTGCGTGCTCTCGGCTCGCCAGTGCGTCCCACGGCCGCCCTTCCTGTCCTTGCTGGCGCACCCGCCTTCGCAGAGGTATAGGCATCGATCGCCAGACGCTCGCGGTCCAATTCAGCGATCTTGTTATCGATGGAGTTTCGCTCCTCGATCAGGCGTTGACGTTCTGAATTGAGTCGATTGCGTTCGGTGGTGAGGAAATCGGCGAAGGTCTGATCCACGAATGATGCCCTTGGTTGGGATGCCACAGTACACACGGGGCATGTATTACCGTCTGGCGGATATACAAGCCGACATGGTGACCGAGGTGCATCACAGGCTGTGTGCTTGCCACATGCTACAGTTCCGATGTCCTGCGTGATGAAACACGGGCAAGCGCCTAAAGGGGCGCATAAGGGAGAACCTCGGAAGGGGATGGCGCTCTCGTCACTGTCCCCAACGCTTGGTCGAACGATTTCCGAAAAATGGTTGTTTATAGGACACACTCCCTTCCGCGCGGTTTGACAATGCCCCAGACCCCACCCGCCCAATTACCGCCTCCGGAGCGCCCGGACATCTTGTCGGCCGTCCTTGGGTTTGCGCTTGCAGCCCTCATCGCTCGCCGACCCAGTCATCAAGGGACAACGCCGGACGGCGCAGTAGTAGCGGCTAGGCCAACACCGCCTTCGGCAGGCATGACGGATACCCACGGCAGGACAGCATCGCGTCCAAGTGAAATCCCAGCGCGTGGCTGGCGAGACATTCTGTGGCGGCTATATGGACAGTTCAACGAAGACCGCATCCTGTCGGTCGCGGCCGGCATCACGTTTTACGCGCTGCTTGCGCTTTTTCCCGCGATCGCGACGCTGGTCAGCCTTTATGCGCTCTTTGCCGACCCCGGCACGATCCAGAGCCACCTTGACACGCTCAAGGGCATCTTGCCCGGAGGCGCTATTGACGTTGTTGGGGAGCAACTGAAGCGGATCAATGCTAAAGGACATACCGCCCTCGGCTTCGGCTTTGTCATAAGCTTGGCGCTGTCGCTGTGGAGCGCCAATGCTGGCGTGAAGGCTCTGTTTGACGGGCTGAATGTTGCCTATGAAGAGCATGAGGAACGCAGCTTCGTCACCCTGACCCTGACATCGCTTCTGTTCACGCTCGGCGCGATCCTCTTTCTGATCGCCGCTCTCACTGTCGTGGTTGTCGTTCCGGCCGTGCTGGAGTTTTTCGGCATGAAGAGCATGACCGATGAACTCATCGCCGTGCTGCGCTGGCCTGCAATCGCCGTGATGGCCGGTCTGGCGTTCTCGCTGCTGTATCGCTTCGGCCCCAGCCGCACCAAGCCACAATGGCGCTGGATCAGCTGGGGTAGCGGATTTGCTGCTATCGCGTGGCTGCTTATTTCCGCAGCCTTCTCCTGGTACACGGCCAATTTCGGCACCTACAACGAGACATACGGTTCATTGGGTGCCGCAATCGGCTTTCTCACTTGGGTCTGGCTTTCGGTTACCGTTCTGCTGATTGGTGCCGAACTCAATGCCGAAATGGAGCACCAGACCGCGCACGACACCACCACCGGAGGTTCGAGGCCAATGGGACAGCGTGGCGCCAGCGTCGCCGATACACTTGGGAAAGAAGCGAACTAGTTTTGGCTAGCGAGTGGGATGGCGCCCAATTTCCCAGCATCATCATCCGCATGGCCGCGGGTTTGATCATCCTCCACGCTGCCGCTTTTAGGACTTCCGTGCTGCGTAAGCGCCGGCAGCCATAGCAGCACCATCCGATTGCCACGTCTGACCCTCTTTAGCCGTCTTTGGGTCCGGCGCAGGCATATCGACTGGCGTCGTTAAGGACGCATCCACGTAGACGCGTGGCTGTGGGGTAGGTTGTGCTGCCGCCCCGCCGTACGCGCACCTTCCACGCTCGTGGGTAGAGGGTAAGCGCTCGGTGAATGGCGCCTGCCGTTGGTCGTCGCTGCGAGCGATGATTGGGGATGGAAGCGACATCAGCGGAAGTGTCCACTAAGTTCGAAGTGGACACTAATCGAGGTGCGAAAGCGGTGAAGCGTCGCCA
>JAFAYW010000351.1 GCA_019240125.1 Alphaproteobacteria bacterium | reverse complement strand
ACACTGTCGAGGCGCCGCTAAACACGCTCGGTGAAACCGAGCTGTGCCCGGGCCTTGATCAGCTTGAGCGGTATAACGCTTCACATCGTTAGGCTGATCGAACGTTGAAGTGTTAAACGCAGAAGAGAGGCCGGCGGCGATCAGATAGCAACAGAATAGCGCCAAACGCCGCGCGCCTCGCGCTGCACTGCGTTCCGCGTCATGCGAGATGATATGTGTCGGTGATGGTGTCTATTGGCGGGGCCGGATCGGCGTTGACAATCACCGTCACTGGCGCAGCCTCCGAGTGTTTGCCCGAGAACGTGTCCATTACGCTCAGCGCGGCCGGGCCGAGCAGAACGATAAACAGCGTCGGGAGGATAAACAGGATCATTGGTACGGTGAGCATGGCTGGCAGCCGGGCGGCCTTTTCCTCCGCCCGAGTGATGCGGGCCTCACGGAATTCGGCCGCAAGGATGCGCAGTGACTGAGCCAATGGAGTGCCGAATTTAGCCGTCTGTAGCAACGTATTTACGACACCTCGGATCGACGCCATATTGGTGCGGGCATTGAGGTTATCAAAGGCCAGCTTGCGCTCCGGCAGATAGGTCAATTCCGCCGCGGTGATGCCGAACTCCTCGCTGAGCTCCGGCCATGTCAACTCCAATTCGCGCGACACCCGCAGTAACGACGCATCCAGGCTCAAACCCGCTTCGGCGCAGATCACGAGTAGATCTAGCGCATCCGGGAGACCAAGCTCCATCTGGTGTTGCCGCTTCTTCGCCAGGTTCTGGATAAAAACGCCCGGGGCAAAAAAGCCGATCACGCCGGCGAATATGGCAGCGACCATCTGAAAACGTTGCGAGATCGGTAAAATGTGCGGGCCTGATGTGTCCAGCAGTACCAGAACGAAGAAGAGGATAGGAAGGGTAACGCGTGCGAACAAATACTTGATCATCGCATCGTTCGAACGCATACCCGCCTGCGCAAGCGTGTTGCGTGCGCCGACCGCGTGTTGCGAACGCAACAGATTGAGCCGGGTTACGACCTGGTTCATCAGCCCAGAGGTCGTCAGCTTCTGTCGACCAGGCCTCGTGTTTAGTGCCGTGTCCCGCAGGCTCTCGCGCCTTTGCACCACCTGGACGAACCGCCGGGCATAAGGATCGCGCTCGCGCAGCGCCTGCCACACCGCCAAAAATGCGATGATGACGGCGGAGGCCGCCAACATCGCGATGAGGTCATTCGGGCTAAGCCAATAGGGCAGCCAATCTTCAAGCTGAAAATCGGAAACCTTAGTGCTGTTCATATCTCGAACTTCGCCATCTTTGTCATCACGCCAATGCCGAGCAGCAGCATGCCAACCGCGATTCCGACCAGTACTAAGCCCCGCAGGTCGCTAAACAGCGGCGTGATATAGGTCGGAGACGTAAGCATCAAGATCACGGTAACTAATATCGGCAAGGATCCGAGAATTGCAGTGCTGGCGCGAGCCTCGCTTGCCATCGCCCGAGCCTTGGCGCGCATCGCGCGACGACGTCTCAGCACTTCTGAGAGATTGCTCAACGTCTCAGCGAGATTGCCGCCCGTCTCTCGCTGTACGTTCAACGCGATGATAAAAAACCTGAACTCCGGAGCCGTTATCCGCTTGGCGATATCCCAGAGCAGGCTATCCAGATCCCGGCCGAGGCGCATACCCGCCTCGATCGTACGAAATTCAGCGCCGACCGGGTCGCCGATTTCCTGCCCGGCGTTGACGATCGCTTCGCTGATCGGCAATCCAGCGCGCAATGCGCGAACCATCAGGTCGATCGCCTCAGGGAACAGACCTATGAACGCTGCCCCGCGGCGCCGGCCCATCCGTCCGATAAACCAAAACGGGATCAGGATGCCCGCGGCAGCCCCAAACATAAGGCTTGGTGTAAAGCTCAGGTGGATGAAGATCATGATCAGGACGGTCGCAACAGCGATCGCGCCAAGGGTGCCCATCATGTACTGACCGACACTGATATCGTGTCCGCTGCGCATCAGTCGATCGACAAGAATTTGCCGGCGCGGTAGTAGTCGAAAAACGCGGTCGATCCCCGGAGTCGCGCTTTCCCGTCGAGTGAGAGACCGTTGCGGCAATCGCGACGGCGAGCCCGCGCCTCGTCCCTCCGCGTTGCGGCCGGTAACCTCGCGCAGGCGCCGCGTGTAGCGACGCGACCCAGCACCGGAGAGGGCAAATCCCGCCAGTAGCAGGATCGCCCCAGTGAGCAATCCGATGACGATCGCGATCTCGGTTGCCGGATCGAGCATAGGTCACATCACCTCAAGCAGCGCCCGGTCTAGCCCGTAATATTCGGCCCTCGGTAGAAAGGCCGGGCGGATCCCGCTGGCGTCGTAAACACCCCTGAGTTTCCCGTCAGTACCTTCGCCGGTAAACCGGAAGGTGAACAAATCCTGGGTTGTGATGATATCGCCTTCCATACCGACTACCTCGGTTACCGAGGTGACGCGACGGGAGCCGTCGCGCATGCGGTTGACCTGACAAATCAGGTGCACAGCCGATGCGATCTGAGTGCGCATTGCCTTGGATGGAAGATTGATCCCGGCCATGCCGATCATGTTCTCGAGACGGGTAAGGGCCTCGCGCGGATTGTTCGCATGGATCGTGCTCATCGAGCCATCGTGACCGGTATTCATCGCCTGCAACATGTCGAGGGCTTCCTCGCCGCGACACTCACCGATGATGATGCGGTCTGGGCGCATACGTAGCGCGTTCTTGAGCAAGTCGCGCATGGTGATTTCGCCGGTTCCCTCGAGGTTGGCGGTGCGCGTCTCGAGACGTACCACATGCGGCTGCTGCAACTGCAGTTCGGCCGCATCTTCGATCGTCACGGTGCGCTCCCCGTTATCAATCATGCGCGATAATGCGTTGAGCAGCGTCGTCTTGCCTGAGCCCGTGCCGCCGGAGATCAGAATGTTGAGCCGACAGCGTGCCGCGATCTTCAGGGTTGTCGCCATCGGCGGCGAAATGCTGCCATTCGCCGCCATCGTGTCGAGCGTGATCGACTTCTTGGAAAACTTACGGATGGAGATCGAGGCACCGTCAATCGCGAGCGGCGGGATGATGATGTTAACGCGGCTGCCATCAGGCAGGCGCGCATCGACCAGCGGCCGCGACTCATCGATGCGCCGCCCAATCCGCGTAACGATCTTAGTGCAGATATTCATCAGGTGCTGATCGTCGCGGAACGCGACGTCGGTCAGCTCCAGCTTTCCGCGCCGCTCGACATAGACCTGCTTTGGTCCGTTGACCATGATGTCGCTGATCGTTTCATCGACGATCAGCGGCTCCAGCGGCCCAAGCCCGAGCATATCGGCGATCAGCGATTCAACAAGTTCGCGCTGTTCGGTGAAGTTGAGCTGGATCTTGGTCTCGGCCAACAGCTCCTTGACCCATCCGGTCAACTGCGCCTCGAACGCCGCACGCGGCATCTCTGCGGCCGCAGTCACGTCCATATGTTCAAGCACAAGCGGCTGGATTTGCGCCTTCGCCGCTTCGATCGCTGCCTTGTGCGGGTTGCGCCGGCCCCCCTGCTCGCCACCACCCGGTGTCATCAGGGTTGTCATGATATCGGTTACGAGGTCGCGGCGCGCCAACGGGTTGGCCTCGATCGCGTGGCGAACGAAATACGCCTGCACGGCTGCATCGACGATCTTGGCAAGATCGCCGCGGCTCAGCAAAGCACGCCGCTCCGGCCGAATTTCCGCGCCTAGCCGCGCACTCAATTCCTCGCGCGCGATCGCCAACCGATCTTCCATCGGCGCCTCGGCGTCGATGATGGGAACGGGAGCGATAATCTTCTCCGGTGGCGGGGGATTGGTGAGGATCGGTGCGGTGTCGACCCTGGCCCGCCGCGCCGACAATTCGGCGATGCGCGCATCGAGCCCGCCTTCGGTCCTGCGTCCGAACATTGTTACCATCGGCCGAACCCAAAGAGTTTACGTTTCGGTGTCTCGCCGGCACCGGCGAGGGTCGTGATCAGCTGCTCGATCTCCCGCACAACGGGACTACGCGGAGCTGCAACCGGCAGCGGTTGACCCGCATTCGTCGCCGATCCGGTCGATTTGGCGTCGTGCGACAAGGTTGCGTCGAGAGACTTGCCCACAGCCTTTTCAAACTCTGATTTTCCGACAGTCGCGCGCTCACCGCTGGCTCCCGCATCGATCAACATGACCTGCGTCTGCGGGGCGTGCTCACGCATCAATGTTTGCAACCTTATCGTGTCGCGCAACCCCGCAAGGCTGCGTTCGCATAAAATTACGACCTTGCTTGCGGCCCCAAGGACAACCCGCTGCGTCGGAGTGACCCAGCGGGGCAGGTCAATAATTACCCATCCGAATTTGCGCCGCAGCTCATACAGCAACACGTCAATTGCGCCGGCATCGATCATCAGCGCTTCTGCGACGGCCGCTTCCGAGGCGAGAATTCGCAGCGTGTCGGAAACCTTGACGGTCGCTCGGTCGACAAACAACGCGTCGATGCGCGCCGGCTGCTCAAGGGCCTCGCAAAGCCCGCTCCCTGGATCGCTATCCAGGTTTAACGCGACTGTGCCGAAATGCAGGTCAAGATCGAGCAGTACAGTATTCTCCTTGTGCCGATCCGACAGCAGCCAAGCGAACGATACCGCCGTGGTCGTTACCCCGACACCACCGCGGCTGCCAATGAATGCGATGACTTGGCCAAGCCCGGCGCCGGGGCCGCCGCCCGTGCTGCCGCCGCGTTTCTCAAGACCGATCGCCAGAGCTTCGCGACTGACTGGCTTAACAAGGTAGTCCGATGCTCCAGCCGCAAGAAGATCGCGAAATAACCCAACATCGTTGACGGTTCCGAGCGCGAGGATCTTGAGATCGCTGCCACCAACCGAGCGCGCTGCGCTCAATTCGGCGATTGGCGCCGTCGACTCGGAGACATCCAACATCAGGACGCGTTGATTGCCGCCCTCGCGAACCCGCCGCAGCGCGGAATCAAGCGTTGGCTCAAGATTGAGCTCGTCGTCTAGCTGCAACTCGCGGATGATTGCCTGGACACGATCCAGAGTCGGCTGATCCTGCAACACCGCGACTATGCCCTCGCGGTCGGATTTCCTTGCGGCGGTCGGGGCCGCGACGGCAGGCGCACCTCTCACGGTTGACTCCCAGCAGTGCCCGCCCCGCTCGAACCGCCGCTCGGCGGTGCTGTATTCGTCGCGGTAATGGACGTCAGGTTTGCCGAGCTCGGCAAGACGACGCGATCAGCAACGTAACGTTGCACGGCCGCTGAAGCTGGGATTGCATCGGGATAGCCGACCGGCCGTCCCTCCGCGAGATCAGCGGGATTGGCGATCATCATGCCCAGATTGGTTGCGGTGGCGCAGCCATAGTTGCTCCCGAGCGTGTTGGTAAAATCGAGGCTGCCTTGCTTGCTCCAGTTCGGACACGGCGGCGTGGTCACGACATACCGACCGCTTTCTATGATCGCCTGGTCCGCTCGTATATTAGCCAACCGCAACTCGGTCGCTAAAATCCCCAACCGCAATAACTCAGTCTCCACATTCTGAAACCGCGCACGTGCTAGGGCAGGCGGTCCACCGGTCGCGACGACTACTCGGTCGGTCGGCACGAGCGTGCCCGACGCCACCGCCATCCGCAGCTTGCCCAAATCGGCAGCCAGCAAATGGCTCGAACCGCGAGCGAAGGAGAGTTCAAACGACCTCGACGCGTCATCCAACTTCAATTGATTGGGTGCTTCGCTTTCCGAATATTCAGCCGCGCCCGGACGGCATGCGGCCAATGCAGCCAACAGCGCCAATCCTATGAGAGAACGGTGCAATTTCATGCCTATTCCCCCGGTCAATCGAGGCGGAAGCCGGCCGAACCGACCGGGCCGCCCGCCGCGCCAGCCGCCGGCACCACTGCCGGTCCAGGCAGCGCTTGTCGATAGGTACTTCCGCTGATCACCGACTGCGCGTCATGTGGCATCACCAGCCCATCCGTCGGAGCGGCCAGCGCGGTTACGCTGGGCTGAACGAGGTAGGGCGTTACGATGATGACGAGCTCAGTTTCGCTGCGCTGAAACTGCTGTGAGCGAAATAGCTGGCCCAGCACTGGGATATCGCCCAGAGCCGGTATCTTGGACACGTTCTGCGTCGACGTGTTTTCCAGCAATCCGCCAAGCACGAAGCTTTGCCCGCTGCCGAGTTCGACCGTCGTCTCAGCGCGCCGTACCGTCAGCGCCGGGATCGTAAACCCACTGATCGTGACCGCGCCGGCCTCGGAGAGCTCGCTGACCTCAGGCCGTATCCGAAGGTTAAGATGCTGGGCATCGATGATCGTCGGCGTCACGTCTAGCGCTACGCCGAAGGTCTTGAATTCAATCGAGATGGTCGTCTGACCAGTCGTCGGGCTTACTGCTACCGGGATAGGGAATTCGCCGCCCGCCAGGAAGGATGCGGGCTGCCCATTGGTAGCGGTCAGATTTGGTTCGGCCAAGGTGTGCAGCAGGCCCTCTTGGGCAAGCGCATCCAGCGTCGCGGTGGTGAGCCGGTTGTTACCGCCAAAGCTGATCGCCAACTCGTTTGCATTGGTGATTTGACCGCCGGTAAACGGATTTTGCGTCTCGAATTGGATTGCCTTGCCGACCAGCTTCTGAAAGTTGACGCCAATGGCCTTCAGCACAGTTCGGTCAACCTCGGCCACCTTGACGCGGATATTGACCTGGTTGGGGGTGGCCACCGACATCCGGTTGACGACCGTACCTTTGGTCTCACCTGCGATAGAGGCTGCAAGGCTTCGTAATTTTTCCGCTCGCCCGGCACTCGAGACGCTGCCGCTGAGCACCAGCGAGTTGTCAAGCGATGTCACCTGCACATTCTCGCCAGGCGCAACGGTGTTCATGCCTTGGCGAACCCGGCTTAGATCGTGCGACACCCGCACCGGGGCGTTCAGCAAGACCTTGTCGTCACCATCGACGGCATAGAGCACGGTTTCCCCGGGCGCCTTGGCGCTGACATAGATCAGCGACGGTGACTTTATCTGGACATCGGCGATGTCCGGGTTGGCAATGAACACAGTTCCAGCCGCTCGGTTCAACCTGATGAGCGTACCCTTCCCCGCCTCTAACAGAATTGGCGGGCCGCTCGCGGGTACTTGCGTCACCCGATCGGGCTTGTCGCCCGATGTCGCGATCGCGGGTGCTGCCGCTCCGCCACCGGTGGTGGAGCGCCCTGTATCCGACGGGGACAGCAACTCGGCGGTTCGAGCGTCGAGCGCAAGCCCCAGACTCAGAACCGTGGCCGCTGTCAGGGCCAAAAACTTACGCATTACTACCCCTTGGGTGCGGAATCCGGGTTTATAGATTCGCTCCCTTTTCCACCCCCGCGCAAGATCGTGACCGTATCACTTTGCTTTTTCGCGTTTTTGTCTTGTGATTGCGGCGTTAGCGGCGTCACGAGCGAACTGACGTCGCTATCAACTGTATAGGTCGCGTCTATTGGATTGCCCGAATCGCTGAGGAGTGGATGATCGGCCCCGGTCGCATCGCTTGAGGCGACTTTCGTCATCAGATTGGCGGCGGCCTCGTCCGTTGGCGCGGCACTGTTGGAGATGCTGCGCAAAGTCAACGATACCTCGCCCATCCGGCTTGCCAGCGCGACGATTTCACCCTGCTTTGGCGAGACTTCGAGGGTCGCGGTTTTGGCGACGACTGCCTCGCCCGGCTTGCTTTCGGTGTGCTGGTCGATCGCAATCACCCGGATGTCATGAAGGAACGTCTCGGCGACTTTATGCTCGTTATTCTGATTGTTGTTCTGCGGCTTGGCGTTCGCATCCTGCACATTGACCGTATAGGTCATTACCATGTCGACTTGGTCACCCGGAAAGATGAACCCGGATACATCCGATGTCGGTGTTACTTGCACGGATATCGCACGTGTCCCCGGTCGCAGCACGGCAGCGAGAAAGCCTCGATTGCCCGGGGCCAGGATCTTCTTTTCGGTAACCGGTTCGCCGGCGCCCATTGGATCACGGGCGACCCACCCGGCGAAATCCTCTGGCTTTTTGGTACCGAGCACGATGTAGCTGCTGGCAATGCCGCCCTCCGGCCAGACCTGCCACACCATATCGTCGGGCTTAAGTAGCTGACCTCGTTTGATGTCGTTGCGCGCTACCAGGACCGATTTAGACGGAGTAGGAAGCGCAACCGGAGTCGCCTGTGCAATATCGCGCGATCGCTCGGCCGCCAGCCATGAGCGCGCCAACAACGCGGTCGCCCCGGCCAGAACCACCGCGAGTATGACGAGGACCAGGGTACGTGAACGCATTACGGCACCACGAAGAAGTTCAGACCGGAGCGCTAGGAAACATCACGAAGATTGCGGCCCCGGCAATCGCGATCCCATATGGCACCGAGATCGACAGCCCGCGTTCATTCATCATAGGCGGCTGCCCCAATAACATGCGACCCGCCGCCGCAAGTTGGCGGCCAACCGGGATCAGCATGAAGAGGGCTAAGACGCCGCCCAACACGCAGGTCAGCATCAACAGCTTCGGGGTCGCCGCGGGTCCAGCCCACAACACGGCAGCGCTCAGCAATTTGACATCACCACCGCCCAGCAGACCGCGAGCAAATAAAAGCGCACCGGCGACAAACACGATGACGGCACAGCCGAGCGCGGCCGCGATACCCTCAAGGCTCGGCGC
Source organism: Alphaproteobacteria bacterium (assembly GCA_019240125.1). Lineage (GTDB taxonomy): Bacteria > Pseudomonadota > Alphaproteobacteria > ATCC43930 > CGMCC-115725 > DATARH01. The sequence continues at coordinate 6,740 of JAFAYW010000351.1, read as the reverse complement.
CGTTGTAGCCACGTAAAAAGGCCATAAGCCACACAGTGCGATTGTCAGCAGGTTCGGGATGATAAGCCGGCGGAAATCCTCAAACGCCGCGACGGCCATCAGACCGGCGAACCCTGTAAGGATAATGGCCTGTACATGGACAGTCAGCGAGGACACAACGTCTCCGAACCTATGACCTTGGGCCGCTTTGGAGCGTAAGGCGCGGGTGGAAAGAGAGCCGCGCCAACGCTTGGAAAATACGGCTTAGTTTTAAAGTGTAGGTATCATGCGCCATGGTGGTTAATAAAGAAATAATGCCAGTCGCTTCTCTCCGTTCGATGGCGCGATTAGGTTATACGCAGGGTCTATGCGTCACGAGGTTTGACGCCTCGATCGATTACCCCGGAAGCTCGTAGATCGGCGATACGGCGCTCGCTGAAACCAAGCACCTCGCGCAAGACGTCGCCGGTGTGCTGGCCGAAAATGGGCGGTGCGGTCGATGCGCGCTGGGCAGCTCCCGGAAATTTGATTGGCCGCCCCGCCAGTTTGATCGTCCCGGCGGCGGCGTGCTCGGCTGAAACCACCATGTCGCGTGCGATTGCATGTGGGTGCGCCAGCGCGGCGGTCACACCCAGTACGGGAGCGTGCGGCACGTCGAACTCAGCGAGACGACGCTCCCACTCTGCGACAGTTCGGGTAGAGGTGACCTCGGAGATGAGACGATCGACCTCGTCACGATGGTCGCGCCGCCCGGTCGGCGTCGCAAACCTTGGATCCTGGGCGAGGTCCGGGCGCTCAAGCGCATCGCATAGTTTGCCCCAGAAGCTCTCGGATAGAACGGCGATGATGATAGACCCGTCTGACGCCGGGAAGCTGCCATAGGGCACGATATTCGGGTGGCTAGATCCCATCGGCGGCGGATCCTGCCCCGTCAGAAAAGCCAGTTGCGTGAAATAACCCAGCATGCCGATTAAGCCGTCATACAGGCTGATGTCGATCAGCCGACCTCGACCCGTCTGACTGCGTTCGTGCAGGGCGGCCAGGATCGCCATCGGGCCGAATACGCCACCAACCATATCACCCAGTGGAATGCCGAGCTTAACCGGCATGTGGCCGCGCTCGCCATTGATGCTGAGAGCACCGGTCAGCGCCTGAGTGACGATATCAAATGAGGGCTTGTCGCTGAGCGGCCCGGTCAGGCCGAAACCGCTAATCGCGCAATAGATCAGCCGCGCGTTGATCTCGGCCAATTTCTCATAGTCTAGGCCCAGCCGCTGCATGACACCCGGCCGGTAATTCTCCACAAGGATATCAGCCGTGGCGACGAGTTGGCGCAGTATATCGGCGCCTTCCGGTATTTGCAGGTCAACGACCATGCTTTTCTTGTTTCGATTGATACCGAGGAAGTAATGACTTTCGCCGGCAACGAATGGTGGAAAGCGGCGGGTTTCGTCACCGCTTCCCGGCGGTTCGATTTTAAGAACTTCAGCGCCGAGGTCCCCAAGGCTCTGTGTCGCGAACGGGCCGGCCAGCACACGCGTCAGGTCTATAACCCGCAGCCCCTGCAACGGGCCGGCCCATTCCTTGTCACTTGCCACTGCTGGACCCTACTTTGCCGCAGAAACCATGATTTCCACGAGCACTTCCGGCCTTGCAAGGTCAGCCCGAACGCAAGCCCTTACCGGCGGGTTCCGCGGATCCACCCAGTCGTTCCAGACCGCGTTCATATCGCGAAACAGCGCCATGTCCTTGATCCACAGATTAGCCGTCAGCAGATTGGATTTGCTGGTCCCGGCTTCTGCCAGATAGTGATCGATGCGTTCGAGGATCTGGCGGGTCTGTCCCTGGACATCCTGGCTGGTGTCGGCGGCCGTCAAGCCAGCGAGAAAGACACGGTCGCCATGGATGACGGCACGGCTCATGCGCGGGCCCGGCGGTTGGGTCACGTCAATACGGCGAATATCGGCCATCAGGCTCTCCTTCTCTCTTGAGGATCGGTCTAGCTGTTCGGGAGCAGTGTGGCCCGCCCGAACCATTGGGAAAAGCGCCTGCAAGCTAAGACGTCCGCGCTGGTTACAAGCTCGCGGCCCTCGTTAGGAGCGCGTCGCGGAGAACTCGATTGGTGTAGCGTACAACCCCGATCGGCAGCCGATCCACGTTACGGCCGCCGGTGATCCACTGGTCCATATTGCCCGGACCCCAATTATACGCCGCGATCGCATCCGCCCAATTGCCGTAGCGACGGAACATCTGTGCCAGATAAGCGCGCCCCAACAGCCGGTTCTGCTGCGGATCAAAGCGGTCGCCGCCGCCGACATCGAGGGCCGCTTTGGCACTGACCTGCATTGGCCCCTGTGGCCCATCCGGCTCCGGCCGCCACATGCGGAGATCAGCCCCATGCCGAGACTCGACCCCATCCACGGCAAAAGCAATACGATCGAGTTCGCCAGAATCGGCTGCGTCAAATAGGCCCTCGGTGCCACGATCCACCGAAAACGCAACAGCGTCGCTCACCTCGCCACGGATCACACTGACTTCCGCCTGACGTGGTTCCTTGAAGGCGACGCGCTCGATATTGGTCCGAAGGCCGCTCGGAATAATCCGGGCCAAGCCTATCGCTTCCGGACCTCGCACCACGATAACCCGATCAGCAAACGCGCTACCAAATGACACAATCTCGCGGCGGGGCACCGGGATTGCGCGGGGGAGGAGGATGGGCGGGCTCGGATCGCTCGACAGCGCGTCGCCTCCTTGCGGACCGCGGACAACCTTTACCGCATTATGCTGAGGGTCGCCGAACTCGACGGTTTCAACTTTAAGCGGGTCGCCCAAGATCAACTCTGATATCGGAGGCATCGACGTCGGCAGCCCGGCCAATGGGCGCGGCCCCTCATCCGTCCAGGTCGCACCGCAGAGGCATAAAGCCCCGGCAGTGGCTACCAGGCACGCGGCAAATGCTCTAACCCCACCGTTGCGGGCGTTCATCCCTCCGGCAGCCTGTCCGCAAACCTCATGGTTTCATATGCCTGATCGCAGCCTCACCCGGCAAGCATCTTGGCAGGAGCCCTGGCACGGTAGACGATACCGGAGACCCGCTGGCAATTGCTGGCAACCCGCTAGCCGGAGGAGCACCATCATGACTCGACCGTTTGAGGGTATCCGCATCATCGATATCACACATGTGCTCGCGGGTCCTTTTGCCGCCTATCAGCTGGCCGTTCTCGGTGCAGAGGTGATCAAGGTCGAACACCCCGATGATCCCGATCAGAGCCGCGATAGCGGCACCGACGGCGCTCTCAATCACGCTAACATGGGTACCGGGTTCCTGACGCAGGGCTCCAACAAGCGCTCGATCACGCTGGACCTCAAGCAGGAAAGCGGGAGGGAGGTGTTGCGGCGCCTGGTTAAAGGCGCCGACGTGCTGGTGCAGAATTATCGCCCCGGCGCGTTCGAGGCGCTCGGCCTCGGCTATGAGGCCATGCTCGAGATCAACCCGCGTCTGATCTATTGCTCGATCTCGGCTTTCGGGCAGGATGGTACGCGCCGTGAGCAGACGGCCTATGACCATGTGATTCAGGCGACCTCGGGCCTGATGGCCATGACCGGAACCGAGGAAGTGCACCCGATCAAGTTCGGTGCTCCGGCGGTGGATTATGCGACTGGCACGATGGCAGCTTTCGCGCTCGCCAGCGCCCTCTTTCAGCGCGAGCGCACCGGTAAGGGACAGCACATCGATCTTGCCATGCTCGGCGTCGCAATGATGCTGATGGGCTCGCACTTGGCGGGCTATTTCCGCAACGGCCGTGAACCGAAGCCGCACGGCAATAAGCAACCCTATGCTACCAACAGCTGCTATGAGGCCAAAGACGGGCTGTTGATGATCGGCGCCAGCAATCTGCGGCAGCAGAAGCGCCTTTGGACCGTGCTGGAGCATCCGGAAATGGTCAAGGCTAACAACGAAGCACGCGTAACTGATCGCGAACGCGAGGAGGCTCTGCTCGCAGATATCATCAGGACGCGTACCGCCGACGAATGGGAGGTCTGGTTTCAGGCCAGACACGTGCCTGCGGCGCGGGTGCGCACGATGGCCGAGGCGACACACGACCCTCATTTCGCTACCCGCAATGTATTCCATCGCTTTGCGTCGGCGCCCGGCGTCGACGGCGCCTTTGGCGTACCGCTGGCTGCCTTCAAATTCGCGCATGGCGGCCCAAGCATCGAGACGCCGCCCCCGGTGATGGGCGCCCACACTGGCGAGGTGCTTGCCGAGTTGGGGTACAGCGAGGCGGAGATCGCAGATTTCCGGGCCGGCCGGGTGGTCTGAAGCGCTAAAGCGGGATGACCAGCAGCGTGTCGATCTTCTGGCTGTCGAGGACGACGACGCGTTCGACGAAGCGGTAGGGACGCGTGCTTACGTCGATGCGGTCGAGGTAGCGGCCGGTCACGAAAAGCTGCATCTCGCCATCATGCATGATGCGCATCGCGAGGAAATTGCTGCTCGCCTCGGCGACGCCGTCTGCGACGGAGCTCACTCTTGCAGCGCCGATGATGTGACGATAGCGGTGTGCCTCGAACATCAGTACGCGACGCAGCGCGGTCACGCGGTCGTGCAGCATTCCCTGTGACGCGCAATAGATCACGCCGTGCTTCAACCCGGCGAGGTGACTTTCGCGATCGGTGATCAGATAGCGGCATTGATCGGTGAAGAAATCCGGCCATTCCTCAAGCCGGTCTTCGTCAATGCAATCGGCATAGGCGGCGATCAGCTCGTTAACGCCGAGCCAGACCGCCGTATCGTCCCCCTCCCCGGCCATGGCGGTACTCAGGCGCCGGTCAACGCGCGGTATTTCTTCCAGAACCCACGGATCGCAGCCTCGCTGGCGCGGAATTTCTGCGACTGCGCCTCGTGGCCGCCCATCATTACGACGCCGCTGCCCTCGTCGTTATATTTCAGGGCGCGCTGCACAAAGCCGCCGACGCAGCCATCTTCCATCGAAATATAGCCGGCGGCGCCGATCAGGTTCCCCTGCCGCAGGCGACGCTCAGTCATCGCCTCATCATCGTCGTCAAAGCCGAGATGCACCCAATCGAGTTCGGTGCGATCTACGCCGCGCGGCCGGATCACCCGCACCGCGATCGTGTTGCGCACCTGCTGCAGGACCATGTTGGGGAACGCGGTCAAGATCTGCACCGAGACCTGATCACCATATTCGTCGACCGACTCGACAACTGAATTATCGGCAAGGCGCAGATCGGTGTCGGAGCGCAACGCGGCGGCCTTGTAGTCGGCGTCCTCGGCGGCGTAGTCGAGCTTTGCCTGGCTGAAATGATTGCCGCCATCCTCGCTGATATTGATGCTGCCCGGCATGCTGAGCCGGTTGATGCGGAACGTCGTCAGAAAGGAATGCAGGATACTTGCGTGGTAGGTGTCCTTGACGTTCTCGAAATAGAGCTTCCAGTTGTTCGGCAACATCTGCGTGCTGCGGCCGATCAGGTGGAAGGGCCGGTTCAGCACCCGCTTCAACCCGCCGACGACAACCTCCCCGAGAAAGCTTTGCAGGTCTTCCATCGACTGGTCGAATGTGCCGAAGACGAGGCCGCACAATTCCTCGACCCGCAGCGCCTGTAATCGATAGTCCTCCTTGTGGAATTCCGGCGGCATGCCGCCCTGGCGCTTGACGCCCTTCTCAAAGGCGACACCCGTCAATTTACCGGCCAGGTCATAGCTCCAGCCGTGATAGATGCAGGTGATTTCCTTGTCGTGTCCCTGCCGCGTCAGGCACAGCAGGTTGCCGCGATGGGCGCAGCGATTGACAAAGGCATTGATCTCGCCCTCCGGCCCGCGCGCGACGATGACCTGCACCTCCCCGACTGTCGTCGCCACCCAATCGCCGGGCTCTGGAATTTCCGAGGCGAGGCAAAGGTAGTTCCAGGTCGGCCCCTTGAAGATCCGCTCCTGCTCGATCCGGTATTGCTCCGGGTCCGTATAGAGACGGAAGGGGATTTCGCTGATCCCGTTGGTCGGCCACGCGACGGGCCGATCGAATTGCACGTCTTGCACGGACATCGTTCACGCTCCGAATTTACGGGATGGTCACTATGCGCGCGAGCTAGGCGCCGGTCCATCGCCTCGGCCCGAATACCGAACCGAGCCGGCGCGTGAGGTGCGATGGCAAATTCCCTGTTCTGAGAATTTGCGCAGGGCCGGACCTTCCCATAAGCAATCGGTACAAAACGCCTTTCTGAGAGCGTCCATACCGGAGCAGGCAATTCCAGACACCATGTATCAGGGAATTTGCGCGATCTCTCAGGGAATTGCCGACCGGTCGTCAGGGAATCAGTACCATCCTTCCCATTCATTGCGATTATCATATGCATTGTATTGCTATTTTGGCATGAAGGCCAAGCCGTCCTTCGACGCAGGGCCGTCCGAACGGCTTTCGGCCAGCGCCTGCTGGAATCCGAAGGTGCACCCACTAGTGTCGTCCCTGCAACGGCAGGGACGCACCATTGGGCCGCACTCTTTCGCTGCCTGCATGCTGCGGAGCCGGGGTCGAACGGCGAACCGGGAGCACGCGGAACGGTGGGTCCCTGCCTTCGCAGGGACGACAACTTTGTGTCCCTGGGCTTAAAGGAAGCATGCTAGGCGCGCTGCACGACCGGGGATGGCGAGGCCGTCGGGCGGAGGCGGGCGGCAAGCGGCACGATGACGCCGCCGATAGCCACCATCAGTCCCATCGTCAGCATTGGCATCTGGTAAG
>JAFAYW010000302.1 GCA_019240125.1 Alphaproteobacteria bacterium | reverse complement strand
ACAACGGGATGCGGATTGCGCCACCGTTCGACCGGCAGCCATCCCAGCATGTCTCGTAAAGCCATTCCCGCGAAATGGGGATGGGGCGGGATAATCGCCAGCGTTCTCGCAAGCTGCGCTACAGTCAGCCGCAGATCGAACCTGTGGGAGGGCCGTTATGAAGATCGCCTCATTCGAAACCGGTATCGTTCTCCTGCCCAATGATGAACCGCTCGCCGGCTTCTCGGAAAACCCCGACGGCAAGAACCCGATCGTCTGGCTGCGATTGCGCACCGATGACGGCATCGAGGGGCTTGGCGTCTGCTACTTCGGGGGCGCGATCACCCGCACCCTGCGCCACGCGGTCGACGAACTGTGCGCCCTGCTGATCGGCGACGATCCGCTGCGGGTCGAGGCGGTGGCGCAGAAACTGCGCAACGCGGCGGGCTCCTCGGGGCCGGGCGGTATCCTGATGATGGCGATGTCGGCGATCGATGTCGCGCTATGGGACATCAAGGGCAAGGCACTCAACCTGCCCCTGTGGAAACTGCTCGGCGGCGGCCGCGACCGCATCCGTACCTATGCCAGCGGCGCGTTGCGGCGCGGCCTCAAGCTCGACGAGGCGGTGACCGCCGCCGGACGGCTGCGCGACAAGGGCTACAAGCAGACCAAGATGCAGCTCGGCCTGCCCGGCATCACCTCTCCGGCCCGCGAGGTCGAGCAGGCCAAATTGATCCGCCAGGCCTGCGGCCCCGAAATGGACCTGATGTGCGACATCAATCAGCGCTGGCGGCCCGAGCAGGCGGTCGATATCGGCCGCCGTGTCGAGGATGCCGGGGTCGGCCTGTTCTGGCTCGAGGATGTGACGACGCACGACGATTACGCCGGCCTGGCTCGCGTGGCGGATGCGCTGTCGACACCTGTCGCGGGCGGCGAATACCTCTACGGCATCGTGCCTTTCCGCCACATGTGCGAGGCGCGCTCGGTCGATATCGTGATGATCGATCAGGTGCGCTCGGGCGGCATCACCAACTGGCTCAAGATCGCCGGCATGGCCGAGGCCTTCAACCTCCCGGTGGTCAGCCATGGGGTACCGGAAATCCACGTGCATCTGGTCGGCGCGGTGCCAAACGGGCTCACCGTCGAGTACATGCCCCGTCTTTTCCCGCTGTGGAAATCGGTGCCGCAGCCGGTGGACGGCGATCTCCTGATGCCGACCGCCCCCGGCCTCAGCCTCGAATTTGATCAGGCCGCGATCGACAGATACGCCGCCTGACGGCGGTATCCTCAGCGCTTGCGGAAGCTGTCGAGGGTGACGACCTCGGCGCTCTGCTTCTCGCCGTCGCCATCGCTCGCCTTCGTGTCCCCCGCCTTGGCGGCAGCGGGTGGCGGCTGCAGCGGCACCGGCGCCTTCGCCGGATCGGCCGGTTCCGCCGGCGCCTCGGCGCTGGCGAATTCGAGCGCAAAATTGACCGACGGATCGGCAAAGCTGCGCACCGCTGCGAGCGGGATCGACAGCCGCTCCAACTGCTTCTGAAAGCTCAGGGTCACCGAGAAATTCTCCTCGGTGATCTCCAGGTCCCAGAACTGGTGCTGCAGGACGATGGTCATTTCCTCGGGATAGCGGCTGCGCAGCGAATCCGGGATGCTCACTCCGGGAAACTGCGTCGCGAACCCGATATAGAAATGATGCTCGCTGCGCAGGCCCTCGCGCCCCGCCTTGCGCAACGCGTCGCGCACGACGCCGCGCAACGCCTGTTCGACCATCTGATCGTAGTGGAAGAGATCCTTCGCCATCCTGCCTCGCCGACCGCTGCGATCCTGTCGGGGACGTGAGAAGAGTAAGTGAGGGGCTTCTGTTGCCCGGTGCCCCTCGAACCGCGAGTTACCTGCTAATTTCACCCCGTGAAGGGTTAGGCAGCAAGAGCCTCATGTGCGAAGTTATCGTTCGCAGCTAAGTTTTTGACCCGATAACGGTGGTATCATACCGGGCGAAAACAATACCTTTACTACGCGCGTCGAGCCTGTTTCGCCCCCGTAGGCCGCCAGCGCCGCGATTCGGCGGCTGGCGGTGAATTGGTGGAGGCGCCGGGTACCGCCCCCGGGTCCGCAACGCTTATTTCGTAAGCCATTTATCGCCATAGTCGGTTGCCCGACAGACAAGATATAGGGTAGCCCGACCGCAAAGGCAACGGAGTGATCCTCCTGCAGGGAGCTATGGCGCAGCGGGGCAGGGGAATATGCGCAGCATGGTGGTAAGGGCATGCAGCACCAAATAGTTGTCGTCCCTGCGCAGGCAGGGACCCACCTTTCAACCTCTCAGAAGGTGGCCCGGTGGGTCCCTGCCTTCGCAGGGCCGGCAAGCTTTTATGGGATTATGGCGCGCCCCGGCCCATGGCGAATCGGGAGCCGTTGATGCCGTTAACCCCGGAACAGCAGCAGGAAATCGCCGCCGCCCGCGCCGCCGCGCACCCGACGCGCCGCGCCACCGTGCCGGCGCTCGAGGAAATCCTCTACGAGGCGATCCCGGTGCTCGATCACGGCTTCATCAGGGTCATCGACTACATGGGCGATGACGGCGCAATCGTGCAGGCGGCGCGTGTCTCCTATGGCCGCGGCACCCGCCGGGTCAGCGAGGATCGCGGCCTCATCAACTACCTGATGCGGCACCGCCACACGACCCCGTTCGAGATGTGCGAGATCAAGTACCACGTCAAATTGCCGATCTTTGTCGCGCGGCAGTGGATCCGCCACCGCACCGCCAACGTCAACGAGTACTCGGCGCGTTATTCGATCCTCGACAAGGAGTTCTACATCCCGGCGCCCCAGCACCTCGCCGCCCAGGCCACCTCGAACCGCCAGGGCCGCGGCGATGTGCTCGAAGGTGACGCCGCCCGCCGCGTCCTCGACTTGCTGCGCGACGACGCCGAGCGCGCCTATGCCGGCTACAGCGAAATGCTCAACGAGGACGAGCAGGGCGCCCCGCGCGACCCCTCCTGGCCGGGCCTCGCGCGCGAGCTCGCCCGCATGAACCTGTCTTTGAATTTCTACACGCAGTGGTACTGGAAGACCGACCTGCACAACCTGCTGAATTTCCTGTCATTGCGCGCCGACCCGCACGCCCAATACGAAATCCGCGCCTACGCCGACGCGATGCTCGACACGGTCGCGCGCTGGGTCCCCCTCGCCCACGCCGCCTTCAACGAATACCGCCTCCACGCCACCACCCTCTCCGCCACCGCCATCGCCGTGGTGCGCCGCATGCTGGCGGGGGAGGCGGTGGATCAGGCGTCGAGTGGGCTGTCGGCGCGCGAGTGGCGGGAGTTGATGGCGGTGTTGGGACGCGGGTAGTTTGGCGATCGCATGCCTGGTTGGACTGAAAATCTCTCATTTCAATGAGCGAAGAGCAAACCTCCATCCCGCAGGGGGAGCGAACTAAGCACCACTACATCCCCGTCTTTTACCTCAGTAATTGGACGAGTCCGACCGACGGGAACCTTTGCGAGTTCAGCCGCCCGTACAAAACGCCGCCCGGCAAAACTGAGCGGCCGGTGAAAGCGATCCCGATGAAGGCAAAGCGGGTGCACCCAAATGGCACCGGCTACATCAAGAACCTCTACAAGTTTCCCGACTTGAACCCGCGCATGAGAAACTTCCTAGAGGACAGATTTTTCCTCCGCGTCGATGACGACGGCGCAAGAGTAATGCAGCGGCTCCTAAATGGCGACACCGAATTTGACGCCAATGCCAAAAGCGCGTGGGCACGCTTTCTCATGTCGATGTTTCATCGCAGCCCCGAAAATATTGATCGCGTCCTCACTATGATGACCCCTGAGTACGTCCGCAGCTTGGAGCCCGAGCTGCGGCCGAGATACGAACAACGAGTCGCAGAGAAGGGAGGTGGGCCAACGTGGGATGAACTGGTGGCGAATTTTAAGGGCGCAGATTACCAGCAATTTGCGCTTCTTTTGCTCCATCGCATTATGGATAGCGAGCGCGTCGGAACCGTTTTGACAAACATGATTTGGACCGTTGCACCGAGGTATGGCATCTACCCGCTCTTCACCTCGGATCGTCCAATTTGGATGACACCGCTGGGCCAGAACGATGCTCATTTGATCATGCCTTTGACGCCCGACCACTTCTTCTTCGCTGGACGCGATGAGGCCACATTACACATGCTCGAACAAACAAATCTTCATCGAGGCTTGGCGGAAGTAGTAAACAACCGCCTGGTTCGTCAGGCCCGACGATTTGTCTACGCAAGAGACGATAAACGCAAGCAATTTATGCAGAACCGCTTGGGCGACCGGTTGTCGTGGTCGCCACTGGAGTAGCAAGCGTATGATGGGGTAGAGCGTAGCGCAACTCATCATTCAGCGTCGCCGGCGCAGTGATGGGTTTCGCTTCGCTCTACCCATCCTAAGAAGTGCACTGAAACTCGCTGCCAGTCTTGACGCCTGTGCCGGGGGTGCTAGGTATCGGCGCATGGGAATTCACCTGACCCCCGACCAGGAAGCCCGCATTGCCGCGCTCGCGGCCAGCAATGGCCGCAGCACCGGCGAGCTGGTGCAAGAAGCGGTTGCGCTGTGGGAGGACCAGAAGGCCCGGCGCCTGGTAGCGAGGCCGAAGCGCACGCCCGCCGAAGCGGCGTCCCGCATCCGGGAATTGCGCAAGGGCGTCCGCCTGCCGGCAGGCGTTACCCTTGAAGAGCTGATCAACTACGGTCGTGCGTGACGTTCGTCCTCGATAATTCCGTCGCGATGCGATGGTGTTTTGATGCGAACCATCCCTATGCCGATCCGATCCTCGAAAAGCTGGAAAACGGCCTCGACGACGCGCTGGTGCCCGTGATGTGGCTCTATGAGGCCAGCGCCGTGATTGCTCAGGCGCAGAACCGGAGCATTCTTTCGGCCGAGAAGGCTGACGAATTCATCGACGCCCTTTTGGCGCTCGGCATTACGACCGACCCGGAAAGCCCAACACGGATATTCCCGGACGTGCACCGTATGGCCATAACCTACCGGCTCAGCTCCTACGATGCGTCATATCTGGAGTTGGCGATACGTCGCGGCCTGCCGCTGGCGACGCTTGATGACGATTTGGCAAAGGCCAGCCGCGCGGCCGGCGTACCGCTGTTATAATCACGAAAGCCGATGTGCCGGCCCCATCGCACTTTCAATGCTCGTTCTTGATCACGAAATACGAGCCGCGGATGGTGCCGGCGAGTTTGGATTTCATTCGCGCGAACTTGAAGCGGGAGGCAAGTTCCTCGGGGATTTCCATGCCGTCGGATAGCTTGAACCCCACGGCGCGCTTGCCGGTGTCTTCCAGCGCGTACATGATGTTGATCGAGAGGCCGCTCTCGTATAAGACATAGGCGATGCGCATGTTCTCGACCTGGAATTCCGTCGCCTCGAGCGGGAGGCGATGACGATGTCGCGCTCCTGCTTGATGATCTCGTGCACCCAGCCGATGGTTGTCTGTGCGTCGCTGGCCGGTTCCACCGTAAAGGTATGATCGTACTTGTTCTTGAAATAGCGCGCTTCGTGCGCTCGCAACCCGGCAAGCGCGTCCGCGACCGGCGATGATTCGAGGCCGGTGGTTGATACGGTATCGAAGCTGACGGCGTACGGCATGACGTCTCGTCATAGTCCAGGGCCAGAGCGGCGGCAACCATGACGTTCCGGCGCGTCTCAGGCCGACCAAACAAAAAGGGCGTGACCGCTGAGGAGCGGCCACGCCCTCTTCAGTGTAACTTTATTGGTTGTAGAAGGCCGGCCCTGCTCCAGCTGGGCTGGAGTGGACGTTGTAGGGGCTGGGCCGACGGTGGTGTCGTTCTTGTGAATCGTGCCGCCTGCGACGGCCATCGTTCGGCCACCGTTAACGTGACGGGTTGCGCCCCTTCCACGGTTTCACGGCCAGTCCGTTTCATGAATGCGAACATCTGCTGCTCTCCTATCGCTGCGTTGCTCACCTCTTCATTGTAGCCTCCCGCTCAATATGGCCGATGTAATGG
>JAFAYW010000285.1 GCA_019240125.1 Alphaproteobacteria bacterium | reverse complement strand
GATCCGCTGCGATTGCTGCACCAACTCGATCAGCGCCTTGTAGCCGACCGTGGTGATCGCCTGCGCCGTCGCATCGATCGGGTTCTGCGCCGAGGCGTAAGACGGCAACAACGCCATGATGCGCTGCTGCAACTCGTCTTCCAGCACCGGCAGTTCGAGGCCGTGCGCCGACAGCACATCGGCCATCCACACGGCGCTGCCGCCGGAGCCGGTGATGATCGCCACGCGGTTGCCCTTGGGCGGCTCGCAGTAGGCGAAGGCGGTGGCGACATCGACCATGTGGTCGAGGTCTTCGCCGCGCACGATGCCGTGATGCTTGAAGATCGCATCGTCGGCGACTCCGGCGCGGGCGAGGGCGCCCGTGTGCGACGAGGCGGCGCGGCGGCCCGCATCGGAGCGGCCGACTTTGGCGACAATCATCGGTTTGCCGGCCGACGCGGCGCGATCCGCCACCTCGCGAAACCGCTTCGCATCTCGGATTTGTTCGAGGTAGCACATGAAGATGTCGGCGCCGCCCGCATCGAGCGTCCAATCGACATAGTCATGCGCTTCGAGCACAGTCTGATTGCCGGCGCTGATCTGGTAGGTGAATTTGAGCTGGCGGTCGCGGCCGCGCGACAGAAACGCAAAGGTCAGCGCGCCGCTCTGGCAGCTGACCGCGATCGGTTTGGCGCGGCCGTTTTCGGGCAGCAGCGGCTGCTTGGCATCGTGGAACACCGGGCTGAAGGTCGCGACCAGCGGGCGCAGCGGGTTGACGACGCCCTCGCAATTCGGCCCGGCGACGACCATGCCGGTGCGCTCGGCGGCGGCGCGCAATTCGGCATCGCGCCCTGCAGCTTCCTCGGTCTTTTCCTCGCCAAAACCGGAGCTGATGACCGCGGCAGCCTTGACGCCGCGCTTGCCGCATTCCTCGATCGTCGAGATCACATGCGCCGCCGGCACCAGGATCACCGCCAGATCAACCGCCTCCGGCAGATCGGCGACGGATTTGTAGGCCTTGTGCCCGAGCACCTCATCGGCGCTGCGGGTGATCGGGTAGATGCGGCCGTCATAGCCATGCTCGATCAGCTGATGCGTCAGGCGACCGCGCAGTGAGTTGTCAGCCGCGGCGCCGACGATCGCGACGCTATCCGGTGAGAGAAGGGGGCGTAGATCGGGCATGTACTTCCTATTCGGACTCGAAAACGGACGTGCGGGTATCAGCAGGTATGGGTATCGACAAAGCAAATCAGTTGTCGTCCCTGCGAAGACAGGGACCCACCATCGGGCATGTGAGTTGTTGCCCGGTGGGTCCCTGCCTTCGCAGGGACGACAGTATGTTTCAGGCCGAGCCGTTCAGGTCCATTCAGCCAAACTTTCGCAGCCAGTCACCTCTGCGGCTCAGCGCAGCCCTAGGCCGCGGGCGATGATGCCGCGGAGGACTTCGCGGGTGCCGCCCTGGATGGTCAGTTTGGGGGCGATCAGCGTGGTGTGGCGCAGCGCCTGTTCGAAGCGGTCGTCGTTGACGTCGGGGTCGGAATCGCCGGTTGGCGGTGCCATCAGGCGCACCTTATTGGGCAAGGCCTGCTCCCAATTGGTGCCAAGGTCTTTGACCACGGCGGCCTCGACCCCTGGCGTCTTACCGGCCTGCAGCATGCCGGCGACGCTCGCCGACATGCGCCGCAAGGTCGCCAGATGCGCCACTTCGCGGCCGATCCCTTCGGCCAATGAGTCGCTCGGCGACGGCCCGGCGCGCTGCACCAGGGCCTCGAGCGAGGCGAAGGTTTCGAGCCAGCGATCGGGGCCGCTACGCTCATAGGCGAGTTCGTCGGAGGCCTGTTTCCAGGCATTGTCGACTTCGCCGATCATGTTCACATCGGGCACGAACACGTCGTCGAAAAAGATTTCGTTGAAATCGTGCTGGCCGGTCAAGTTGATGATCGGCCGGATCGTGATGCCCTTCGACTTGCAGTCGATCAGGAACTGCGTCAGCCCGTGGCGATGATTTTCCTTGGTCTTCGCCGAGGTGCGCAACAGCGCGATCATGTAATCGGCATTATGCGCGTTGCTTGTCCAGATTTTGCGGCCATTGACCAGCCAGCCGCCATCCGTCTTGGTCGCGCGCGTCGAGGCGGCGAACACGTCGGAGCCGGAATTCGGCTCCGACAGGCCGATGCAAAAGCACAGATCGCCCGATGCGATCTTCGGCAGAATGGTTTTGCGGATTTCCTCCTGGCCGTATTTGAGGATCATCGGGCCGCTCTGGCGATCGGCGGTGGCGTAGGAGCGGTTTGGCGCGCGGTGCGCCAGCATTTCCTCGATTACAACATAGCGTTCGAGGTGGGTGCGCTCGTGGCCGCCATATTGTTTCGGCCAGGTCATGCCGATCCAGCCCTTGGCGCCAACTTTGCGGGCAAACTCCTTGGAGAAGGTGCCCTTGCCGCTATTCGGGTTGAACCCGCCTGACGCGATCTCCTGGCGCAGAAAGCTCCGCACCTCCTTGCGCAATTCCTTGCACTCGGGCGGGAGATCGACCGGGTCGAAGTGGAAATTATACGCCATCGCTCCCTCGTCCTGGCTTTCGTCCCTTCGCAGGGACGACAATGTATTTATCTTTACGAACCCTGCGTCAGCATCGGCCACAATTCGTCGGCGCCGCGCGCCGCGACCATGCGGCCGAGCTGCAACGACCAGTGCGATTCGTTGCCGAATTCCTCGCGCCAGGCCCACAGGCGCCGCGTCGCGTGATGCAATGAGTGCTCGTAGGTAAAGCCCATCGCGCCATGCACCTGATGCGCGATCGCCGCGCCTGTCGAGGCCGCTTCGCCGACCCGCACCTTGGCGATCGCCACCTCGGCCGAGGTGATGTCATGGCCGACACCGTGCTGCGCGATCGCCTCGCCGGCCGCATCGGCAGCGGCGCCGGCAGCCGCGACTTCACCGGCGAGCGCCGCGAGGTTGTGCTGGACCGCCTGGAATTTGGCGATCGGCCGGCCGAACTGCACCCGGTCAAGCGACCATTGCACCGACTGGTCCAGAATGTGTTCGAGCGCCCCTGCCATCTGCTGCGCCCGCGCGGCGGCGCCGAGCTGCACGATCCCTGCCAGGGTGAGCGCGTCAGCAGGGCCGCTCGCGATGGCTGTGGCACCGTCGAACGACACCGTATCGCGCGGCTCTCCTGCGAGGCTGGTCGCCTGGTTTATGGCCAGACCGTCGGTCGCCACCAGCGCCACCACCGGCTTGCCGCCCTGCGTCGTCAGGACAGCGATATGCCTGGTGTTGCGCGCGAACGGAACGGAGCGGGAGCGCCCACGCAGCTCACCGCTTTCGAGCCGCAGATTGCCGTCAGCGTAGACCGGAGCGATCGTCATGGGACCTGCCGGTGCCTCGATATTGGCCTGTGCGAGCAGCCAGCCTGCGATCAGCGTTTCGACCAGGGGGAGCGGAGCGGCAGCACGGCCGGCGGCGCGCATCACCGCGAATCCATCGGTCATCTCAGCCCCGGCGCCGCCCAGCGTGTCGGGCACCCAGGTCAGCGGCAGTCCCGATTCCTCCAGGGCGGTCCATAGCGCCGCCGGCCATGTGCCTTCCTCGGCCGCGTTGATGGTTGCCGGCTCGCACAGATCCGCGAAGATTCGGCTTGCGGTATCGACAATAATGTTATCGGGCATTGGCCGTCCTGTGGTCTTCCGCGACGTTCCCTGGCGTTCTTCAGACGAGAGAACCAGAAGCCCGCCCCGGTGACAAGCGCGCGCACACAACTCGGCGGGTACCGGAGGAGCGCTTCGGCATGCTCAGGACGTTGCGATTTCTAAACCTGCCCTGCGTCGCACTGACGCTTGGCCTGGCATGGTCTCACGTCCTTGAGCTGCCCGGTAAACTCCGGCTCGATGCGGCGCACTGGCTGGAGGTGCAGCACAATCTTTACGTCGCGTTCGGACCGCCGGTCGGGGCTCCGATCGAGGTGGCCGCGATCGTGCTCAGCTGGATTGTCTACTGCAAGACGCGACGCCGTCACCCGGCTGCACGCTGGACATTGGTGGCGGCCTGTTGCACGACGCTGGGTCTGGTTCTTTGGTTCTGGCTCGTCGCTCCGATGAACGCGATCATCGACGCCTGGACGCCACAGACGCTGACGCCCGACTGGATCTCGGTGCGAGATCGCTGGGAAGCGGGACATGCGGCGCAATGCGTGTTGTTCGGTGCCGGATTTGGATCGCTGCTCGCGGCGCTGCTGTCGGAGACGTCGCCATGAGCCGCCCGCCATGAGCCGCCAAGGGGGAGGTCGATAGCCTATGCTGATCGTCGATGCGCAGGTGCACATCTGGGGCGCTGACACACCGGAGCGGCCTTGGCCGGACAGCGGCAAGGGCAGGGCGCATAAGCCGAATCCTGTGTCGAAAGACGACATGCTGCGCGAAATGGACGGGGCCGGCGTGGCGCGCGCGGTGATCGTGCCGCCATCCTGGGAGGGCGACCGCAACGATCTGGCGCTGGAGGCGGCGCGGCTGCACCCCGACCGGTTCGCGGTGATGGGCCGCCCGCCGCTCGATCCAGGACAGGTCGACGGGCTGGCGCGGTGGCGGAAGCAGCCGGGCATGCTAGGCATTCGGGTTACCACCGCGGGACCCGGTGCGCGGGGATTGTTCACCGAACCGGCTGGCGACTGGCTATGGGCGGCGGCCGAGCAGCACGGCGTGCCGGCAATGATTTCGGTACCGGGCCTGCTGCCCGAGGTCGATCGCATCGCCGAGCGGCACCCGGGGCTGCGTCTCGTCATCGATCATCTGGCCTTGGCGCGGCACGGCAAGGATGACGCGGCTTTCGCCGAGTTGCCGGAACTGGTGAAACTGGCGCGCCGACCGAACGTGGCGGCGAAAGCCTCAGCCCTGCCGCGCTATTCCAGCGAAGCCTATCCCTATAGACGCCTGCACCCATTTCTGCGGCAGGTGTTCGAGGCATTCGGGCCGCGGCGCCTGTTCTGGGGCACCGATCTGACGGGCATCCCCTGCACCTATGCCGAGGCTATCACCCTCTTCACCGAGGAATTGCCATGGCTGCGTGGCGCCGATCTCGATTGGGTCATGGGCCGCGCGCTGTGCGATTGGCTGGGCTGGCAATTGCCGGACGCGTGACAATGGCGCGCTCGGGCAAACAACCTCACATCCTCAATGCCTCGACCAATCTGATCGGCATCTGTTTTGTCATCATTGCGGGCCTGAAGATCACCAATGTCTCGGACCGAACCTTCGCGGATGAAATTTGCATCGTTTCCGCCTTCGGCTTCCTATGCGCCTGCGGCTTCTCCTATGCGTCACTCAGAGCATCGCAGGACAATGATCGCTACGAAAAGGCGGCCGATTATCTCTTTCTTGGAAGTCTTCTTCTGCTGTTCGTCGATGTGGTCCTGTTCGCGCGCAATGCCGTGTAGCTTCAGGTGGGACGGCAGCGCATCAGGCTGATCGGCTTTAAGGTCATGACCTGAGCGCCATCCTGGTTGAGAACTTCGACGAGGCTCTTGACGACACCCTGATCCGGTTTGGTCCGCGAGCGGCGTGCCTCCAGCACGGTGACGCGCAGGCTGAGGTCGTCGCCCGGCCGTACGGGGCGGATCCAGCGCAGCTCATCGAGACCGGGCGAGGCGAGATTGCCCTCGGGCACGAAATGCGCCGCCAGCATTTGCATCATCAGGCTGCCGGTATGCCACCCGCTGGCAATAAGCCCGCCATAGCGCCCGTCCGCGGCCGCCGTCTTGTCGACGTGCATCGGCTGCGGGTCATAGCGGCGCGCGAATTCGAGGATCTCCGGCTCACTCACAGCGAGCGGACCGCCGGTAAAGATGGCGCCGACCGGGTAGTCCTCGAAATACTTGCCGGGGCGGTTGCTCATCGAGGCACCGCGGAATGACTCACCGAGAAGTCGATCACCTGCACCTCCTCGCTGCCCGTATCGAGCACTGCGCAACTGAGCTGACCTCCATTACGGCTGTCCCGCGGATCGCCCGTCGAGCCGGGATTGATCACCAGGACCTGACCGAAACGGCGCACCACCTGCTGGTGCGTGTGCCCGTAAAGCACGAAATCGGCATCCGCCTCGGCAAAACGCGCAAGATCGCGGCTGGTCGGATGGATGTATTCGCCGCGTGGCTCCCACGGAGTCGAATGGATTAGCAACAGGCGCTTGCCACCGATCTCGATGTCGCGGCGATGCGGTCGCGTGACAAGCCAGTCGGCCAGCACCGGGTCCATTCCGGGCCGGGCACGGGCACGTTCACCCAGCGGCCCAAAAAAACATTCCTCATGATTGCCGACGATCGTAATCGCCTCGCGGCGCCGCAGAATGTCCACGACATCGTTGGAAAACCGGTACTCGTAGATGCTGTCGCCGAGACAGATCAGCTCGTCCAAGTCGCCCATAAGCTCGAGCGCACGGCGCAGTCCATCGGCATTGCAGTGAATATCCGAGACAACCCCTACCCGCATCGCGTTGCGATCCTATTAGCGTTGATGCCGCCAGTATTGAGGCGATCATGAATCGAAATCTTACAAAACCGGAGAGTTCACAGGCGCGCGATCATTGAACTGTTGAGGATCACTTCCGGGTCAAAAGACGTTCCTTGCTCGGGGACGGTTGTCGTTCTGCGGTATCTGAGAGGTCAAGTACTTCGGATCAGAGCAGCCCACCATCGTCTAGACGAGCGGCACCGAGTGATAGGGATGACCATCGTTGATAGCGTAAGGGGACGGCTTTCCCGTTTCAATCCGGCGCTCGATCCGCCGGTGCGGCGGGGCCGGCCGGTGTATATACCGATCGTCAGGGCGATCCGCATCGTGCGCTGGGCGATGTTCGGGTTCGGGCTCATTCTCCTCGCCGCTATTGTGGTCTACGAGTCGCGCACATCGACGCTGGAATCGTGGCTCTTCGACCGCTGGGACCACAAGATCGGGTTTGATGTGCAGGCCGGCGCGAGCCCGAGCGTGCGCTTCCCGACCGGCGGCCCGTATGACGAGCGTGTCGGCTATACGGCCGTGCCGCAATTCATCGCGGCATTGACGGCACACCGCTATGCGATCGATGGGCAGGCGCGCTGGTCGCCTGGGCTTGAGCGCTTCGTCGAGATGGGTGGTTTCCCCGTTTTTCCCGAAAAAGATCAGGCGGGCCTCAAGATTTACGATCGCACCGGCGATCAGATTTACAGCGCGCAATATCCAGGGCGCGCCTATCGCAGCTTTGCCGCGGTGCCGCCGCTGGTCTCGAATTCTCTGATGTTCATCGAGGATCGCTACCTGCTGGACCCGCGTGAAGCCCGACGCAATCCGGCGATCGAGTGGAACCGCTTTGCGCTGGCGGCAGTCGGCCGGGTTGGCGGAATCTTCCTGCCGCAGCTGCGTCAAGGTGGCGGCAGCACCCTGGCGACGCAGATCGAGAAATTCCGTCATTCGCCGCGCGGGCTGACCGGCGGCATCGGTGAGAAATTCCGACAGATGCTGACAGCATCGGCGCGTTCGTACATCGATGGTCCCGATACGATGCAGCGGCGGCGCGCCATCCTGACGGCATATCTGGACTCGACGCCGCTCGCCTCGATGCCCGGCTATGGCGAAGTCATCGGCATCCCTGAAGCGCTGTGGATCTGGTTTGGAACCGATTATGTCGACGCCAACACCGTGCTCAACAGCGAGGCGAAAACCGCCGCGGAATGGGCCAATAAGGGGTTGATATACCGTCAGGTGCTCAGCCTGCTACTGTCAGAGCGGCGCCCGAGCTATTACCTCGTCACCAATCGTGACGCGCTGACCGGTCTCACCGACAAGTACCTGCGCGCGCTGAGCGAAGCGGGCGTCATCGACAACCCGTTGCGTGACGCGGCATTGGGCGCGACGCTCACCTTCCATGACCAGCCGCCGCCGCTTGCCGCGACGTCATACGTCAAGCAGAAGGCGACACAGGACATCCGCGAAAAGCTTGTCGCGCTGCTCAAGCTGCCCGACTTCTACAGCCTCGACCGGGTCGATCTCAGCGTCAACGCGTCGCTCGATACCACAGCGCAGGAACAGGTCACCTCCGTGTTGCAGCGTCTGTCCGATCCACTATTCCTGAAATCGGCCGGGATGATCGGGCCGCAGCTGCTCGGTGACGGCGACCCCGCGAAGGTCACCTACAGCCTCGTGCTGTACGAGCGGGGCAACGATCGCAATCTTCTGCGCATTCACGCCGACAGCCTCAACAAGCCGTTCGATATCAATTCCGACGGCAAGCTGATGCTGGGCTCGACCGCCAAGTTGCGCACGATGGTGACTTATCTCGACATCCTGACCGACCTCCACACCAGATTGGCGCCACTGCCGGTGCGCGAGCTGAACCGGATCGCCGCCTCAGCGCAAGACCCGCTGACACAGTGGGCTGCTGCCTACCTTGCCCGCACCCCGGACCGCACCCCGGACCGCACACTGCAGCCGCTGCTCGATGCCGCGATGCAACGCCACTACTCGGCCGAGCCTGGTTCCTTCTTTACCGGCGGGGGTACGCAGAGTTTCGGCAATTTCGACTCCGACGAGGACATCCAGAACCCGACGGTCGAGCAGGCATTTGATCACTCGATTAATCTGTCCTTCGTCCGCCTGCTGCATGACATCGTGACCTATTACACGGTGGCGAGCGGGGTGCAGGTCAACCAGCTCCTCGACAACCCTGACGATCCCCAGCGCCTGGGTTACCTGCAGCGTTTCGCCGATCGTGACAGCCGACATTTCCTCGGGCGATTCTACAAGGATTATCACGGGCTCAGCACCGACGATGCGCTTGCTCTACTGACGCGCCGCACCCGGCCCTCGGCCTCGCATCTGGCGGCGATCTACATGTCGGTGCGCCCCGACGCGAGGTTGGCTGAGCTGCAGCAGTTTCTCGTAGCGCATCTTCCCCGCTATGACCTCAGTAGCGAGCGGCTGTGGGACCTCTTCCTCAGCTATTCGCCAGCCCACATGTCGCTCAACGACCGGGCCTATGTCTCGGGTATTCACCCGCTTGAGCTGTGGCTGGCGAAGTATCTCGAAGACAATCCCGATGCGAATTGGAATCAGGTGCTGGGCGCCAGCGCCGAAGTGCGGCAGCAGAGCTATGCCTGGCTGTTCAAGGGCGGGCTGCAGAAGCAGGATTCACGCATTCGTATTCTGCTGGAGCAGGACGCCTTTAACCAGATCCTCGAAAACTGGCGCAGCGCGGGCTACCCGTTCTCGCGGCTGGTGCCATCGCTCGGCACCGCGATCGGCGCTTCCGGCGATCGCCCGGATGCGCTGGCCGATCTGATGGGCACGATCATGAATGACGGCGTGCGGCTACCGAACGTAACCATCGAGCACCTGCATTTCGCCGCGAACACGCCGTACCAGACCGACATGTCGCCGGTATCTGGCGCGACCCGGGTGATGCCTGTCGAAGTTGCGCGCACGCTGCAGCATCTGTTGCCCGGCGTCGTCGAGCAGGGCACCGCGTCGCGGCTGCGCGACTCCTTTGTGGCGCCGGATGGCGCGCCGCTGGCGGTCGGCGGCAAGACCGGTACCGGCGACAATCGCTATGACCGCTTCGGGACGGACGGCTCGATGATCTCGTCGCGTGCCGTAGACCGCACCGCCACCTTTGTCTTTTTCATCGGCGACCGGTTTTTCGGAACGGTGACCGCCTATGTGCCGGGCGAGGACGCCGACAGCTTCCATTTCTCGAGCGCGCTCGCGGTGCAGCTGTTAAAGGTGCTGCAGCCGCAACTGGCGCCGCTGATCAACGGCCGGCAGTCAATGGAGGCACTGGTCGGTTCATCGATGCCGAACTAGCGCGGCATCTTTTCCCGCAATCATTCCGCTGGCACCGAGTGGGCGCGCTTGGCCGCCGCGGTGGCGAGGATGTTGCGCTTAAGCTCAGCATCATGCTCGGAATGCAATGTGCCCATCAGCCGATCCCACAGCGAGAAATGGGTGGCGTAATTGCACAGGAAATAGCGGTGATGTTGGTCGTGATGGGTCACGCCGACGAGCGGCGAGGGCGGCCAGCACCAGATCCCGCCATGCTCAAAGCCGGAATGGCCCGCGACGCCGGTGATCTGGTCGTAGAGCTTGTGGATCACCAGCGCGAGCGGCGATACCGGTAATAAGAGGTGGGCCACCAGCCAGTAGGATTGCAGGAACAGGTTATCGATCAGCCGGTCGCTGTTATTCGACCAGGTCACCGGCGTCACCGTCAGGTGGTGCCAGCGATGCACCCAGCTATATACAAAGCGCACGTGGATCAGCCGGTGGAACCAGTAGAACCAAGTGTCGAACAAAAGCATCGAGGCCACCAGCGACAGGATGAAGCCCCACCAGCTGCGAACCGGCTGCCAGCCTATGCCGAACTCGGCGTACAGCCAGTGCCCAGTGCCGAACATCGCCGCGATCGCGGCGAGCGAGACGATGCTTTGTCGCCGGTCCCGGCGTATCTGCTCTGGCGTGGTCGTCCGCGCCTGCATCTTGGCGGCGGCGAGCGGGCGGCTCATGCGTTCAATAACAAGACACGCCACGACATAGGTCGCGACAAGTGCCGCGTAGACGACGCTCACCGTCACCACCCAGTTCACCGCTGCCGCTAAAATCTCGCTCAAGCGCCGGAACCTTGCATCGCGCTAGGAGGCGCGATGGTGCCACGTGCAGGCGACGCGCGGAAAGCGGGTAACTGACGGTCGATCGCCGCAGGGCGAACGAAACCGCCCGCGCCGGTCTGGCGCGGGCGGCAGCATCAGAATCGAAGCCTTTGCTTAGAAGCCCCTGCTTACCGGTAATATCCGGGCGGCGGGGGTGGGGGTGGCGGCGGCGGTGTGGTTGCCACTCCGGTCACGGCGCCCAGCCCGGCGCCCGTCGCCGCGCCGATCGCCGCGCCTGTGCCACCGCCGGCGGCCGCACCGATGGCCGCACCAGCGCCGGCGCCAATCAGCGCGCCGCCGACTGCGCGCTGGCCGGGATCATACGGATTGGTGCAGGCCGCCAGGCCCAGGACCAGCGCGATCGCGCCCGGAGCCAATAATTTCCTCGTCATCAGCGTTTCCTCTTGAACCTTGCTCGTAGGGTTCGGCTATTCGCCATCCCGCCGAACGTTTGTAGCGCGACCAAATTCCCCGGAAAATGCAACCTGGCGTGTCGCATACAATCCGCTTCAAGCTAGCCGAGCCCGCCGCTTGTCTGCCAGCCTCAGCGCTTTACGTCGGAGTAGGGGGCCTGGACGTCGCCCGTCTTGTATTCGGGCGGCGAGATGATCTGCTCGGTTTTCGGGTCCTTGAACTGGTCGAACCCGGTGCCGGTGATGCCCTGGAACTGAACTTCGAGCACGCGCGGCTTGGCCCATTCGCCATCCTGGCCATAGCGGATATCGCCGACCACCGACTTGAACTCGTTGCTGCGGATGTAGTCTGCGAGCTTGTCTTGATCGAGGCTCTGGGTGCCCTCGATGGCCTGCTGCAACACTTGCATGTTGGCATAGGCGAAGGGTGGCACGTACCAGCCCAGCGCATCGACCCCTTCTTTCGAGGCACGCGACTGATACGTCTTCAGGAAGTCCGTGATACCGGGAAACTGAAGCTTATCGGTCGGCAGCCACCAATCGTAGTCGAGGATGCCGTTGAGCAGCGGCCCGAGTTGCTGCTTCAGCGACAGGATCTGCAATCCGACCATGCCGCCACCGAAGTAGCGGGCCTTGAGGCCGATCTCGTTAGATGCGCGCACCATCCCCACCGAATCGGGGGGGTAGGAGGCGACGAACACGATATCCGGGGCGGCCGCCTGGATGGCGCGGGCAATCGGCGTAAAATCGGTCGTCTGCGGCGGATAGGTTCGGTCGTAGACGATCTTGAGCCCGTATTTCTTGGCGAGATCACGCGCACCTTCCGACGCGTTCTTGGGAAATTCCGCGTCCGCCGCCGCGATCGCCAGCGTGGTCGGTTTCGGGTCGCCCTTCATCGCGACGTCGAAAAACGGCTCGCTGAAGGCGTGCTTCGGGTCTGGCCCGGAGGGCAGCATCGAGAAGTATTTCGGGTAGTGGAACTCGCTGTTCACCGCCAACCCGAACAGGCCCAGGAACAGCCGGTTGCGCTGGATCATGATCGGCATCGCCGGTGCCACCATATTTGTGGCATAGCCCGAGACGGTGATATCGACTTTGTCTACATCGATCAGCTTGGTGTAGAGCGCCGGCACGGTCGCCGGATTGCTCTGGTCGTCGTAGTAGACGAGCTTCACTGGCCGGCCCAGCAGGCCGCCCTTGGCGTTGACGTCATCCTGCCAGATCTGCATCGCGAGCAGACCCGATTTGCCGATCGCCGCAAGGCCGCCGGTCAGCGCCATGCCAAACCCGATCGTTATCGGCTCGGCCGCTCGCGCCGCTACCGGCACCGCCAGGCACGCTACCATCAGCAGCGCACACAATCTTCTCCTCACGTCGATCCTCCCTCGGCAGGCTATTGTCCTGGCGCAGTAATAGGCTGGCCGTCGCGGGTCTAGCAACGCACTTGCCGGTCGCATACGATCCGGCAAACCCCGGCACTGGAGACGACCGATGAAATTCCTCAGCGACGAACAGATCAGCGGCCTGCTGCCCGCCGAGACGTCTTCCTATCCCTCGCCGGTGCCGACTCAGATCGTGTCGAGCGACGAATATCTGCCGGTGCCGCAAACCGCCCAGCAGCGGGAAGTCGAGGCGCGGCTCAAGGAGATGAGCGGCGTATTGGCGAGGAAGCAGGGCCTGTCGCGCCGTCGCTTTTTCCAGACTGCGGCTGGCATGGCAGCCTCTTTTGTCGCGATGAATCAGGTATTCGGCCACATCTTCGATGTCAGCGAGGCCGAGGCGGCTACGCCGGAACTGGCCGATGCGCTGGCGGCGCGCAAATCCGGTCAGTTCATCATCGATGGCCACACGCATTTCCTGCGCGACGACACGCGCCTCCTCGGCTTTGCCGCGATGCGCAACGCGGTCGGCAAATCCGGCTGGAACAAGCAACTAACCGACGCGGGCGAGCAGACCATCGACGATCTGAAATTCAATAACTACGTCAAAGAAATGTATATGGACAGCGATACCAAAATCGCGCTGCTGTCCAACTCGCCCTCCGACATCCTGCAGGACTGGTTCATCCCGCAGGAACAGGTCTTCAAGACACGCGAGACGGTGAACAAGACAGCCGGGACGCGCCGTATGATGGCGCATTTCACGATCACCCCCGGCCAGCCCGGCTGGCTCGACCAGGTCGATGAGGCGGTGGAGCGGTTCAAGCCCGATTCCTGGAAGGGCTATACCGTTGGCGACAACACGCACAAGGAACTGGCTGCCTATCCCTGGCACGCCGATGACGAAAAGCTGATGTACCCGTTCTACGAAAAGATCGCCAAGACGGGTATTCGCAATGTCTGTATTCACAAGGGGCTGTTCGCTCCGGCGGTGGCTGAAAAGTTCCCGCGCCTTCTGCCCTATGCCGATGTCAGCGATATCGGCAAGGCGGCGAAGGACTGGCCGCAGCTGAATTTCCTCGTCTACCATTCGGGCTATCGCTGGGTCGGCGGCAACCCGGCCGATGGCATGGCCGAGTTCGACAAGTCGGGCCGCAGCTCGTGGACCAGCGATCTCGCGGAAATCCCTGAGAAGTATGGGGTGAAGAATGTGTACGGCGACCTCGGCCAGCTCTTCGCATGGACCGCGGTGGCCGAGCCGCGTCTGGCCGCCGCACTGATGGGAATGCTGGTCAAGGGTCTCGGCAGCGATCACATCGTCTGGGGCACCGATGCCGTGTGGACCGGCGCGCCGCAATGGCAGATCGAGGGGCTGCGGCGGCTCGAAATCCCCGAGGACATGCAGAAGAAATACGGCTTCAAGCCCTTGGGACCGGCCGACGGGCCGCTCAAGACCGCGGTGTTCAGCGGCAACTCGGCGCGCCTCTACGGTCTCGAACAGCACGCCGAAATCTTCCGCCGCGACCGGTTTGCGGCGTTGAAGGCCGAATACGAAAAGTCGGGCCCGGGCCGCAGCAACCTGCGCTACGGCTACGTCGCCCCGCCGGCCTGACCCGTTCCGCGGCTTGTCGCGGCGCCGCCGCCCTCGCCGGCCCGCGCCTTCGGCCCACTCCCT
>JAFAYW010000262.1 GCA_019240125.1 Alphaproteobacteria bacterium | reverse complement strand
CGCGAGATGGCGATGCGCTTTGGCGTCAACCTCGTGATGTACGTGCTGACCGGCAACTACAAGAGCGACCAGGTGCACGTGCCAGCCATTCTGGAGCGGTTGGGGCAATGAGTGGTGTGTGTCGGCTGCCCCTCACCCCGGCCCTCTCCCCGCGTGCGGTGAGAGGGAGAGATGCGGCGTCTACCATCAGCGCGTCGGCGATGGGTAAGGCCCATAACCGTTACCCCCGCGTACCCTCTCCCCGCGAGCGGGGAGAGGGACAAGGTGAGGGGCAGCAGCCCGAGATGATCCAGCGATGATCGCCGCCTTCGGCAGCAGTGCCTATACGCTGGCGGCGGCGCCCCTCCTGCCGTGGTGGACGATTGCGGGGCTGGCGGCAGCGGCACTCGTACTGCTCGGTTGGGGTATCTGGCGACGGGCGCGGGGCATCTTCTGGCGCTGTGCGGCGGTGGCGATGCTGCTGGCGATCATCGTCAACCCGTCTCTCGTCGAGGAGCAGCGCTCGCCATTGCGCGATGTCGCGGTTGTCGTTGCCGACGAATCGCCGAGCCAGAGCATTGGCGAGCGGAAGCATGCCACCGAAACCGCGCTCAATGCCTTGACCGAGCGGCTGAAGCGCGAGAGCGATCTCGATGTCCGGGTCGTGCGCGCCGGTCAGCAGCCGCCCGGCAGTGGCGATGACGGCACCAAATTGTTCACCGGGCTCAACCGCGCTATCTCCGACATCCCGCGCCAGCGGCTCGCTGGAGTTGTGATGCTGACCGACGGCCAGGTGCACGATAACCCCATCGACGCCGCGGCCGGCGCCAAGGAATTGGGGGCTCCCCTGCACGTGCTGCTGTCGGGCCATCCCGACGAAGGCGACCGCCGCCTGGAAATAACCCAGGGGCCCAGTTTTGGCATCGTCGGCAAGAACACGACGCTGACCCTGCGCATCGAGGACTACCCGCTGCCACCCTCCGGGACGTCGGCGCCAGAGCGGCAGGCGCGACTGACGTGGCGCAAGGATGGCGGCGCGGTGCATCCGCTCATGGTGCCAGTCGGCCGCGATGTGCCCCTGACCGTGCCGATCGACCATGGCGGCCCCAACGTGCTGGAATTCTCGGTCGATCCGGGGCCGCAGGAGCTGACCCTCGCCAACAACCGCGCCGCCGCTGTCATCAATGGCGTGCGCGACCGGCTGCGCGTGCTGCTGGTCTCCGGCGAACCGCATGCCGGTGAGCGCGTCTGGCGCAATATCCTCAAATCCGACCCGTCGGTCGATCTGGTACATTTCACGATTCTGCGTCCGCCCGAGAAACAGGACGGCACGCCGATCCGCGAGTTGTCGCTGATCGCCTTCCCGATCCGCGAATTGTTCGATGTAAAGCTCGAAGATTTCGACCTGATCATCTTCGACCGCTACAGCCGACGCGGCATCATTCCGCAGGCCTACATCGAAAATGTTGTGCGTTACGTGCGCAACGGCGGCGCCTTCCTTGAGGCGGCGGGGCCGAGCTTTGGCACCCCGATGAGCCTCTTCCGCACCCCTCTTGGCGACATCCTGCCGACCGAGCCCACCGGCAATGTCGAGGAGGAGGGCTTCAAACCGCAGCTCACCGATCAGGGCCGCCGCCATCCGGTCACCGAGGATTTGTCGGGCGCCGGCAAGCCGGGCGAGGCGCCGAGCTGGGGCCGCTGGTTCCGCCAGGTCGATGCGCGGGTGCATCACGGCACGACGGTGATGACCGGCGACCACGACGAGCCGCTGCTGGTGCTGGAGCGGGTCGGCCAGGGACGGGTTGCGCAGCTGCTGTCGGACCAGATGTGGCTGTGGGCGCGCGGCTTCGAGGGCGGCGGACCGCAGGCCGAATTGTTGCGCCGGCTCGCCTATTGGCTGATGAAGGAGCCGGACCTCGAAGAGAACGATCTGCGCGCCGCGATTGAGGGCGACCGGCTGGTCGTCAAGCGCCAGTCGCTCGACCCGGACGACCGGCCGGTCACGGTCGTGGCGCCGGACGGCACGAC
>JAFAYW010000227.1 GCA_019240125.1 Alphaproteobacteria bacterium | reverse complement strand
AGGCCTTTGTCGATGACGATCACCTGTTGCGGCGCAACCTGCGGAACTATTGGGGCTACAACACGATCGGCTTCTTTGCCCCCGATCCGCGCTATATGACCTCTCCCTTTGTCAATGAATTCAAGGAGATGGTGGCGCATCTGCACGACGCCGGGATCGAGGTCATCCTCGACGTCGTCTACAACCATACCGCCGAGGGCAACGAAAAGGGCCCGACCCTGTCGTTTCGCGGCATCGACAACGCCAGCTATTACCGGCTGCTGCCCGACGAGAAGCGCTACTACATCAACGACACCGGCACCGGAAACACCGTCAATCTGAGCCATCCGCGCGTCCTGCAGATGGTCAACGACTCGCTGCGCTACTGGGCGACCGAGATGCGCGTCGATGGGTTCCGCTTCGATCTCGCGACCATCCTCGGGCGCGAACCCTATGGCTTCGACGAGGGCGGCGGGTTCCTCGATTCCTGCCGCCAGGACCCGGTTCTGTCACGCGTCAAGCTGATCGCGGAACCATGGGATTGCGGCCCCGGCGGCTACCAGGTCGGCGGCTTCCCACCGGGCTGGGCAGAGTGGAACGACCGCTTCCGGGACACGGTACGGGCTTTCTGGAAGGGCGATGAAGCCACGACCGGCGAATTGGCGGCCCGCCTCACCGCCTCTGCCGACAAGTTCAACAAGCGCGGCCGCAAACCGTGGTCGACCGTCAATTTCATCACCGCGCATGACGGGTTCACCCTGAACGACCTCGTCTCCTACAACGACAAACATAACGAGGCGAACGGCGAGGATAACCGCGACGGCCACTCCGATAACCGCTCATGGAACCATGGCGCGGAAGGCCCGACCGATGACGACGAGATCCGCAATCTGCGCGAGCGCCAGAAGCGCAACCTGCTGGCGACGCTGATCCTGTCCCAGGGCACTCCGATGCTGCTGGCCGGCGATGAGTTCGGTCGCAGCCAGCAGGGCAACAACAACGCCTATTGCCAGGACAACGAGATCAGTTGGGTGAACTGGCGCGCCATTGGCTGGGAAGGCGACGCGCTGATGAACTTCACGCGGCGCCTGATCGCGCTGCGCCAGCGTCTGGGCGTGCTGCATCGCGACCGCTTCTTTACCGGCGCCAGCGATGACGAACTCGGGGTCAAGGACGTCACATGGCTCAGCCCCGCCGGCGTCGAGATGAGCCAGGAAAATTGGGATGACCCGATGGCGCATTGCTTTGGCGTGCTGCTCGATGGGCGGGCGCAAACCAATGGCGTCCCGTCAACCGGAACGGATTCGACGCTGCTGATGATCCTCAACAGCTATCATGACGTGGTGAATTTCAGGCTGCCGGAGGTCATCGGCGGGACCGGCTGGGAATTGCTGATAGATACGGCCCAGCCGGTGCTGCGGGAGGGCGATCCGTTCGGTTATGGCCATGAATACATGGTCACGGGCCGCTCCCTGCTGCTGCTGATGCTGACCGCCGAAAGCACCTCTCAGAGCATGCTGTCAGACCTCAGCGAGGAAACAGCGCTGGCCGCGCCCAAATAACCTGCCCTATCCTGCCTGGAGAACAACTCCGGGGAGGACAGCATGGCACGGCTTCCGTCCATCACCAGCAAGGAGCAGGTCGCGGCCAAGGACCACGCGACATTCGATCGGATTGTCGCGAGCCGGGGCGCGGTGCAGGGGCCGTTCACGATGTTCCTGCACTCGCCCGAGGTCTCGGATCGCGTCGCGCATCTTGGCGCCTACGTCCGTTTCGAGGGCTCGCTTGATAAGCGGGTGCGGGTGCTGGCCGCCATGACGGTGGCTCGGGAGTTCGAGGCCCTTTACGTCTGGGGGGCGCAGAGCGGCGGTGCGCGCCGGCTTGACGTGCCGGAAAGCACCATCACTGCAATCCGCGAAAACCATTCGCGCGGCCTCCCGGCGGAGGACGCCCAGATCGTCGATTTCACCCGGCAATTGCTGCGCAAGCACCGCGTGGACGAGGCGACATTCAAGGCCATGCACGACCGGTTCGGCAGCGACGAATTGGTTCAGCTGACCACGGCAATCGGCTATTACAGCATGCTCTGCATGACCGTGAACACCTGCGAGCTTGAGCCGGCGCCCGGCGCTGAGGTGCTCAAGTGCTGAGGTACTGAAGTGCTGAAAAAGAGAGTGTCAGGGGGGCGCTGAGCATCCCGGTCACCGTTGGGCTGCCGCGCCGCTTCCCTTGATTTCGCGCCGACGATAGAGTTGCGCGCACTAACGCTCCAGATAACGCCCCTCACCCCCCAGGTTACGGGGCCTTGGTTTTTGAGGAAACGGTTCGGTGGATTCGACCGATACGACGCCTGCCCACAACGCGCCGGAACCGGCGGCGTCTGATACCAGCACATCCCCCTCTTCGTCGCCGCCAGGCGACACGATACCGTCGCATGGGGAGACCGGCTCGCCCGCAGACGGTGCGGCAGAAGGGGCAGCCGAGGGTGTCGCCCGACCACGCCGCCGCCGGCGCCGCCGGCGGCGGCCCGCGGCAACGAGCGGCGGCGAAGCCGCGGCGGGTGACGTCACTGGCGAGACCGCTGGTGGCGGGGAGACCGGCAATGGCGAGGAAGCCGGGTCGCAATCACCCGACAATGCATCGGCTGATGCCGCTGGTGCGCAGGCGGGCAACGGGCGCCCGATCCTGCGCCTGCGCAACCGCCGGCGCCGGTCGCGCCGGCCCTCGACGGCGGCGGCCGGGCCCGGCACCGGCGAGGATCAATCGAGCGCTGGCGAGGTGACTGCAGACCCGGCAACCCATGAGGGTGAACCTCCGCACGGTATGGGAACCGAGGGCAGTGAGAGCTCAACCGAGGGAGACCCGGGTGACCCGGCCTTAGGTCAAGCGGGTACCGGCGAGGCGGGCACAGGCGATCTGGCGACACGGCCGCTCGGCACGCGCCCACCGCGGTCTCGCAACCGGCGGCGGCGACGTCCGCCGGTCGCGGTCGCCGCCGTTGGCGAAGGCGGCGAGGTCGAGCTCCGCGGCCTGGGGGCGCCAAGCGAACGCGGCCGCCCGACTGGCCAACCACAGCGGAGCCGTCGACGGCGCCCGCAGCGTCGGCCACCCGGCGAGCAGACCGGTGCCCCTTCGGACGCCCTCGCCGGTGCCGCTGGCGCCCCCGCGACCGGACCGGGCGGCGATCAGCGCCGCGGCCCTGGGCGGGGCCGGCGCGATAGCGGGCCGCGTGAGGCGCGCAGCGAACGTGAGGGCGGCAACCGCGGTAATCGGCGTGAGGGTGGCGGGCGTGAGGGTGGCGGGCGCGACCGGCGCGATCGTTCGGGCGGCCCTGGCCGCGGACGCGGTGCACCGCCTCGGCCCCCGGAGCGCAAGCTTTACGCGGTCGATGCGGTGGTCGACCGCGGCTTCGAAGACGTCGAGGACGAGGCTGGCTCGCGGCGCATACCATGGACGATCGTCAAACGGACAACCGCTGATCAGGTCAGCCGAAAGCCGGTATCGACTGTCTATGTCCTGCAGCGCGAAGGGGTCGACGCAGAATTCCCGGGACTTGGCGCAGCGCGCAATGCCGTCAACAAGACAATCGTCCATCCGGAGAAGCTGACCCGCTCAAAAGCCGATCACGCCGCCGCCAAAAAATAGCCGCCCGAAAATAACGGCGGTCGGAACGGCACAACAGCCGCATAGGGAAGCGGAAGCGCGCGCGCGGGTGTTTACCGACACATCGGCCGGCACCAGGCCGGTCGATGCTAACGGGATTTAACACGCCGTATGACAGAGATAGAGCGAACGATTCGGGAAGATGACGACCTTTCCGAAACAGGGGCGCGCCGCGAGTGGCTGGTTACCAACGGCCTCGGCGGCTTCGCGTCGGCGACGGTATCGGGCGAGCTTACCCGCCGCTATCACGGGATGCTGATCGCCGCATTGCCGGCCCCGGGTGGCCGTATGGTGATGCTCAGCAACCTTGTCGTTGCGGTCCGCCGGACGGATGGCACATCGGTTCCGCTGGAACAAGCCGCCGGCGCGGTCGATTTCTCGTTGCGGATGGGACTGCCACGCTGGCGCTACGCCGTGGATGGCGCGGTGATTGAGAAGACCGTCTCGATGCCGGCGCGGCACAACATCGTGCATATCGGGTTCCGCCTGATCGAGGGGCCAGAAAAACTGGTGCTGCATCTGCGGCCAATGGTGAATTTTCGCGCCATCGAAGCCGATATCGGTGATTCGCCCTCGCGGGATTACACCCTTTCGGTGAAAGGGCAACGCTACGAGATCAGCGAGGGACCAAACCTGCCGCGACTGCGCATGACGATGTCAGGGTGCGAGCACAGCAGTTTCACTGCGGATGGCGGCGGGTTGCGCGAGTTCTTTTTCAGCACCGAAGCGCAGCGCGGGTACGACGCCCGAGATCACGAATGGACCCCCGGGTATTTCAGTGCCGAGTTGCGTAGCAATGTTCCGGCGACGCTGATTGCCGGCGTCGAACCATGGCACGTGATGCAGGCTCTGACGCCCGACCGTGCGGGCGACATCGAGGAGGAACGCCGCCGCCGCCTGGCAGCCCAGGCTCCCCCGCAAGCCCAGCAGGGGCTGACCGCCGAGCTTGTCCTGGCCGCCGACAGCTTTCTGATAACCCCGGTCGGCCGCATCGCGGATATCGCGCGCGCCCGTGCCGAAGGCGACGAGGTCCGCGCGGTAATCGCCGGCTACCACTGGTTTACCGATTGGGGCCGCGACACGATGATTTCGCTGGAGGGCCTTACGCTCACCACAGGCCGTCCGGTCGAGGCCAAATGGATATTGCGCGACTTCGCCCACCATGTGCGCGACGGTCTCATTCCTAATCTGTTCCCCGAGGGGAATGTCGAAGGCCTCTACCACACCGCCGACGCGACGCTGTGGTTCTTCCATGCGCTCGCCCGTTATCTCGACCATTTCCCCGACGAAACGACGCTGCGGATCATCCTGCCGGTGCTGCAGGACATCATTCGGCACCACCTTGAAGGCACCCGTTTCGGGATCAAGGCTGATCCCGCCGATGGCTTGCTGAGCCAGGGGGCCGACGGCTATCAACTGACCTGGATGGACGCCAAGGTCGGCGATTGGGTGGTCACGCCGCGCCGCGGCAAGGCCGTCGAGATCAATGCCCTATGGTACAACGCCCTGTGTCTGCTGGCTAATTGGCTGCGATCGACCGGGAACAGCGAGGCCGCGGCGATCGCGGCGCATGCCGAGCAGGCCCGCGGCTCGTTCAATCGCCGCTTCTGGCACGAGGATGGCGGCTACCTCTACGATGTGATTGATGGCCCCACCGGCGATGACCCCGCGTTCCGGCCAAACCAGATCCTCGCTGTATCCCTCAGCTACCCGGTGCTTGCGCAAGAGCGCTGGCCGAGCGTCGTGGAGGCCGTGCGGGAGCGGCTTTTGACACCGGTCGGGCTGCGCTCGCTGGCGCCCGGCGAGGAGGATTACAAACCTCGCTATTTTGGCGATTTACGCGCGCGCGACGCCTCCTATCATCAGGGGACGGTGTGGGCCTGGCTGATCGGGCCGTTCATCGACGCCTGGCTCAAGGTGCACCCCGACGATATCGCCGGGGCGCGCAGCTTCCTGGCCGGGTTCGGCCCCCACCTGTCGGAGGCCGGTATTGGATCGATCAGCGAGATCTTTGATGCCGAACCGCCATTCACGCCCCGCGGCTGCATCGCGCAGGCCTGGAGCGTCGCCGAGGTCTTACGCTGCCTCGTCAAAACCGCTGACAGCACGCCATCTGGTATCTCAGGGTCCGGTACCTCTGGCTAATGTCCGGTTACGGGGCCTAGGGTGGCGAGGAACCGGCCGATAAAATCAGCGATCTTGTCGCCTTCCGTCGTCCCCGGGGTGGCGCGCAGCGCGCGATGCCCGAGATCGGAGGCAATCTCTTCGTAGGTCGCCCGGGGCACGCCCGCGATGATGCGCGTGGCGCCTCCCAGCCCTACCAGCCGGTCACTGCTGCAGGTCAAGATCAGCGTCGGTGCCTTGACCCGCGCCAGGGCCGCTGTCATGTCGCCCTCGAAGGGCGCACTAACATCATGGGCATGGTAGGCCGCCATACGCAGCATCAGCGCGTTGGCGTCCCAGGCGGCATAAGTCGCCGCGCTGGTCTCAATCTCGCGCGCGGCCGCCTCCGAGCCGATGCGATCGATATAGGCGCCCGATACGACCCAGGGATAGAACAGCATCCCGGCATGACGCAGACCCTCGACCGGATTGTGGCTGTAATGGCCGCCCTGCCATTCCGGATCGAGCGCGATACTGCCGGTAATCAGGTCGATCGTCAGGCGAAACGCCGGATCAGCCTTGGGGCTCGGCGCCATCAAGACCAAACCGCCGATCGTCTCCGGGTGATGGATGCCCCATTCGAGCGCGATGAACGAGCCCATGGACTGGCCGATGACGGCCCGAACCCGGGCTATCCCGAGCCCCCTGGTCACCAGGGCCTGCTGCAGTTCCATCATGTCGCGGATCGTGTAGCGGGGGAATTCCTGTCCCATGCCGTCGGCAGGTGACGTCGATTCGCCGCCGCCCAGCGGATCGACGCTGATCACAAAATACCGGTTGGTGTCGAACAGCTTCCCCGGCCCTATCAACGGATCAAAGGCGTGGCGATCCGCCGCCGCACCCGGTACCAGCACGATGGCATTGTCATGTGCCGGCGACAGCGTTCCTCGGGTCTCATATGCGATATGGACATCCGGCAGCGCCGACCCATCCTCAAAGGCAAAATCAGTCACCGTAAAGAGTTGGGTTTGAGCCCGCGCGCCGGTGACAGGGCAGATCAGAAAGACAATACATCCCAGAGCGGTGAGCACCGCCCGGGTCCGTCTCACGCAGAAATTTCCCGCAGCCTCCATCGCACCACCACGCGCCCGCACCCAGCAACGCTAGTTGCCGACGCATTGCGGCGCAATCGCGGCGCGGCGCTTGTTTCACGCAGGCGATTACGGGAGAATCGGCGGAAGGCGGCTGGGGGGTCGCCGTGTTCATGGCAGTGGAGGGGGGCCAATGCCACTTCAACATGGCGCGTCCAAGGCCGTCGCGTTGGCGTTTGTGATAGGCGCTCTGATCGCCACGCATTGCACGCCGGCGTCGGCGCAGCGACCACCGGCTGCGGTGCTGCTCGATCGGCTGTGTGGCCATACCATGCTGCACAATGAGGAGGACCGGCTGTTCGGAATGATCAGCCTGACGGTACGCGCCACGATAAAGTATCGTGGCGCCGTGTTTTCGCCCGATCTGATCGATGATTCGATACAGGACGCGCTCGGCAATATGATCGCAGCCTGCCCGAAAATCGCCGCGACGCCGGACCCGCAGCGGCTCGGCCTGGTGGTGCAATTGATCAGCGACGCCACCGATAAGCGCCTGCGAGAGCCCAAACGCGATTACAACGAGGCCAGCACCGACAAGGCAACAGCCGCCGACCTGTCGGAGGAGCTTTCTGCGCCGGAGATTGACGCCTGGATCAACGCTCTGCCGCCGCGCCGCCGCGCCCTGGCGCTCTTCCTCTACGCCTCGGATTTGCAGCAGCCGGATATCGCGCAGGCTTTGGGGATCTCCCCCGCGGCCATGGCGCCCGAGTTTCGTGACGTCAAAGGGGACCTGCTGAAATTCTTCCGCGCCGAGGCGGATGTCGTGCCAGCATCGCCGGCCTCGGCCGCGCCGGCGATGGAGTACAAGATCGCCGACGCGAACCTTGCGGCGCTCTTGCAGCCGCAACCACAAACGGCGGGGTCGCCCACGGCCGGCGACAACCCGCTGGCGGCCGGCCCGGGCCGCCAGCCCGGCGCAGCGGCGAACCCGCGCATCCGCATCACCGGAATTTCGCCTGACATCTATGCCGGCTGGTCTTTGCTGGCGACCGTCACCGGGCTGCCGGCGGAACGGAACCTGGAGATCAATGCGCCGCTGTTGCTGGTGCCGAATGTGCCGGAGCATCGCCGCATGATCGTCACCGGTGTCGAGGAAATATCCGACCCGCACGACGCGACGCGACGCTTTCTGCTCAAGGCCTATGCAATCGATGGCGAGAAGGAAGGCGCCGGGTTGCGTGACACCTTCACCCTCGCCGGCCCCAATGTGGACAATCCGCTGGCGCTAAACACCTTGCGCAACAGCGGTCTCGCCGCCATCGAGGTGGCCCGCTGCCTGCAATACAATTACGGCACCGCCGACGACCCGGGGCTGTGCCAGTAGGCGGCTCTTCCCCGGCACAATCGAGTGTAAGATCATCGTTCCGCAAGCGGGGAAGACGCGAATGCCGGCGCTCGACAAGGACGATCTGAAACAGAAAGTGTGCGAGGCGATCGATCGCCACGGCAACGAGATCATCGAGCTCGGCGAGACGATCCTGCACCATCCCGAAACCGGGTTTAACGAAGGCAAGACCGCGGCGCTGGTAGCGCAAACCATGGCGCGGCTCGGCCTCGAGCCACAAACCGGCCTCGC
>JAFAYW010000122.1 GCA_019240125.1 Alphaproteobacteria bacterium | reverse complement strand
GTGCAAAAAGGACCCCTCTGCGGTATTGGGTTTCGGACGTCGGGCGGGCGCGGAGCCCGGCGTAGCGCAGCGCCCGACCGACGTCCGACGGACGGACGCTTGAAGCGACACCGGTTGTTTGCCGAGCGTGCGTCAGCACGCTCGGCTCATAGAAGAGCCCCGTGTTCGACAAGCTCGCCGAGAAGGCTCATGCCGCGGTGTCGATCGGCGTCGTCTTGATCAGCCCGGAGCGGCGCTTCTCGCGCAGCCGGTAGCTGTCGCCGCGGATCGTGATGACGTGGCTGTGGTGCAGCAGCCGATCGAGGATCGCGGTCGCCACCACGGCGTCGCCGAACACGGTGCCCCACTCGCTGACGGCGCGGTTGCTGGTGATCAGCATGCTGCCGCGCTCGTATCGCCGCGACACTAGTTGAAAGAACAGGTGCGCGGCATTGGGCTCGAACGGCAGATAGCCCAACTCATCGATGATCAGCAGCTTCGGCTTGCCGAAATGGATCAGGCGGTCCTCGAGCCTGCCTTCGTTGTGTGCCTTGGCGAGCTGCGCGACCAGTGTCGGCGCCGACACGAACATCACGGAATAGCCGGTCAGGATCGCCTGGCGACCGATCGCAACGGCGAGATGCGTCTTCCCGACGCCGGGAGGCCCCATCAGCATCACCACTTCGCCGTTGGCGATAAAGCGCCCGCCTGCGATCTCCCGGATCTGCTTCTTGTCGATCGAAGGCTGAGCAGCGAAGTCGAAGCCGTCGAGATCGCGCACAAACGGAAAGCGCGCGAGACCGATGCTCATCTCGATGCGGCGCTCATCCTTCCGGGCGATCTCGCGTTCGCAGAACATCGCCAGCGCCTCGCGAATGGTCAGCTCGCGCCGCGCCGCCTCGTCGATCAGGCTGTCGATCTGATCCCGGATAGCGGTCAACTTGAGCCGGTTCAGCAGCTCGACCAAATGATCGTGCTCCATCACCAGCGCCCTCCGACCAGGCGCTCATACTCGATCAGCGGACGCAGCAAATCAGGATCGGCAATCGGCGCTGCCGGCGACACCGTCACCTTGGATCGGAAGCCGGCAACACCCTCGAAGTGATGCGGATCGACGCGCCGCTCGCTGCGGCCGGCGCAAACCCGGTGTACCGCTACCTCCTGGCCGGCGTGATTGACCCGCAGCTGTCCCTCGGCGACCGTGACGCGCACACTTTCGCCGATCAGCCGCCACGGCACCGAATAGGCGTTGCCGTCGACCTCGACGGCGCAATCGGGATGCACCTTGCGCACCAGCTCGCGGACCGTCGCGAAGGACGGGATGCCGGCGATCGGCCGTAACGCCGTCGCCTCCGCCCGCTGGAAACGCTCAATCGGCACCTCACCGGTCGTGCCGTGCACCCGCGCATCGGCGATGTCGCGCATCCACGCGATCAAATGCGCCTCAAGGGCCGACCAGGTCGCGAAGCGGCGGCCGGCAATGGCATTCTTCTTGACGTAACCGACACCACGCTCGTCCTTGCCCTTGGTGCGAGCTCGATACGGTGCGCAGGCACGAGGCCGAAATCGCCAATGCTCGGCAAATGCATGCAGCCGCGCATTGAACTCGACCTCGCGCGTCACCCGGTCATGGTGCGCCACCAGGCCGCGATCGTTGTCGAGCAGCACCTCCTCGGTGACACCGCCGAAGTGCCGGAAGGCGCCTTCCAGGCCGGCGAACCAACTCTCCTGCCGCTCGTTGCGAAACGGCTGGACATACAGTCGCCGCGAATAGCCCAGGGTCGCGACGAACAGGTAGACCTTGACGTTCTCGCCGCCGATCATCGCTCGGCGTTCGCCGAAATCGATCTGCAGCTGCTTGCCAGGCGGCGTCTCGAACCGCAGCGTCGCCTGCGCCTCCGCCCCCGCTCGTCGCTTATGGCGTGGATTTTGGTTGCATACTTACGCCTCGATCCTGCCATCAACCCATACAGAAAACCCCTCTGTCGGTTGCGCCAGAATCTCTTGAGAAGCCTTAGGTCGCGCAATGTCGAACCACTGGTACAGAAAACTTTTGTTTTCTGTACCTTGTCTTATCTTGGAGGGTATAGCGTTCGCCTGGAGCTTTATGTCCGGGAGGCCTTATGCCAGCCGCGATACGAGTCGCTTTGTACGTTAGAGTGTCCACCGCTGATCGCCAGTCCACCGAGAACCAGGTTGCCGCCTTGCGCGGTATCGCCGAGCGCCGCGGTTGGGAGATTGTCGAGCTCTACAACGAGAAAGGCGTTTCCGGCGCAAAGGGACGCGAGAAGCGGCCGGAGCTCGATAGGCTTCTCAAGGACGCGAGCCGGAGGCGCTTCGACATCGTAATGGCGTGGGCCATCGACCGGGTTGGCAGGTCCCTGATCGATCTCCTCGGCACTATCGCGCATTTTGAGGCGACCGGCGTCGATCTTTACCTCGACCAACAGAATATCGATACGACAACCCCCGCAGGGCGGCTGCTGTTCCAGATTACGGGCGCGTTCGCCGAGTTCGAGCGCGCCATGATCCGAGCCCGCGTGAACGCCGGGCTAGAGCGTGCCCGTCTCGAGGGCAAGCGCCTCGGGCGGCCTCGGATCGCTGGGCGGACCGAGGACGCGATCCGCGCCGCGCGCGCGGACGGCAAAGGAATTCACCGGATCGCGCGCGACCTCGGGGTTGGGGTTGGCA
The DNA here is from genome assembly GCA_019240125.1 of Alphaproteobacteria bacterium. Taxonomy (GTDB): domain Bacteria; phylum Pseudomonadota; class Alphaproteobacteria; order ATCC43930; family CGMCC-115725; genus DATARH01. The sequence goes on along the minus strand of JAFAYW010000122.1, from coordinate 44,909 downwards.
CAGTGCAACGGGTTGTTCACGCTCTAAAAACACGCTAATAGGGAAGTATCCGTAAGTTACGTGCCCGACTTAAAAGTAAATAGTAAAGAGGCGGCATGCAATTAAAAGTAAATCTGTGAAATTTACTGTACCTCCACCAAATTATGGCCTATATATTGCCCCGATGCATCCCAGTAACGGTGACAAAGCCCGCAACATAGGGCCCTATTCCAGGCCTGCTTCCCTGGGGAAGCTTGACGGTCGCACCAGGGAAGCCGCGTTGATGCGTCGGGTCCGGGCGGAACTTACCGACCATGTCGGCGGGAGCCCAACCGCGCCGCAACGGCTCCTCATCGAACGCGCCGCGATCCTCGCTCTCCGATGCGCCCAGATCGACGCGGCGATCCTCGCCGATAAGGCCCTGTCTCTACATGACAACAATCACGCCATTGCTTGGCACAACGCGTATCGCCGAACCATCGCGGCACTTGGGCCTGAGCCCCCGCCCAGACCGCCGAGCGATCCACTGGCGGCGATCCGCGCCCTGGCCGGCGAAAAGGCCGCCTAATGCTTTTGACACCCGCCCGCGCCGTCGCCGAGCCGGCTCTGCTCGGTCCTTACTTCGCTGGGCCTTCTTGGGATCGGTGGCGAGCAATCCTGAAGGCGGCGTACGCTGAAACCCTCGATGCGGCCGAACTCGCCTTATTCCGCGCGGTCGCCGGCAATCGGGATCCCCCCACCCGGCCGGTCCGTGAGCTGTGGGTCGTGGCCGGACGAAGATCGGGCAAGGACAGCATCGCCTCCGCCATCGCTACCGTCGCCGCTCTGGGGGATCACCGGCCGCGGCTGCGACCCGGCGAGCGGGCCGCTGTCATGTGCTTGGCGTGCGACCGGGAGCAAGCGAAAATCGTCCACCGCTACATCGCCGGCCATTTTGCGCAGAACGAGATGCTGAAGCCGTTGGTCGATCGCGAAACCGATCATGGTCTCGAGCTGACCAACGGCGTCGAAATAGTTGTTGCGACCAACTCGTATCGTGCCGTTCGCGGTCGGACGATCTTGTGCGCGATTTTTGACGAGGTCGCCTACTGGCGCGACGAGGCCAGTTCAGCGAACCCCGCCGAAGAGGTTTATAACGCCATCGCTCCCGGCCTCGCCACGCTGCCGGGCTCTCTGTTGCTCGGCATCAGCACGCCGTATCGCCGCTCCGGCTTACTGTTCGGAAAATGGCGCGCTGCATTCGGCCAGAATGACGACGACGTTCTCGTCGTCCATGGCGCGACCCCGCTTTTTAATCCGAACATCCCGCAAAGTATCATTGACGACGCGCTCAAACGCGACCCCGAGGCGGCTCGTGCCGAGTGGTTGGGCGAGTGGCGTAGCGACCTGAGCGACTTCCTCGACCGTGAGCTTATCGACACCGCGGTCGAACCTGGGGTCGTCGTCCGGCCTCACCAGCAATCCATGCTTTACCGCGCCTTCGCCGACCCATCCGGCGGCCGCGGAGACGCCTTTACCTGCGCCATTGCTCACGCCGAGGGGACAAACCGCACCGCGGTACTCGACGCGCTTTACGAGCGCCGGGCACCGTTCGACCCGTCTACCGTCGTCGCCGAGATTGCCGACTTGCTGCGGCAATACCGCATCACAGAGGTAACCGGCGACCGATACGCGGCCCAATGGGTGGTAGAGGCGTTCCGAAGGGAGGGCATCCGCTACATCCAATCGGAGCGGGACCGGTCGGCGATTTACCTCGACGCACTGCCGATGTTTACCGCCGGCCGTGTCCGCCTGCTCGACGATCCGCGCCTGGTCCACCAGCTGATCGGCCTCGAGCGCCGCACCAGCCGATCGGGCAAGGACCGGGTCGACCACGGCCCGAATGGGTCCGACGATGCTGCAAACGCGGCCGCCGGCGCGCTGGTTCTGGTGGCCCGCAAGAACGGCTGGCTTGATGTCAAAGCACTGCGCGCCCAGCTTAAGCGCAGCCCGCATTATCGACCGTTCGACCCATCGTGGCGGCACAGAAGTCGCCCGCTCCCTGACATTATTAGGTGATCATCGGGATAAGTGCGCCATGACGCGCGAGAGGTTGCAGAAGCGAGCCTTCGAAGGGTTCAGGAGAGGCGAGAGACAACGCGTCGCTAATTAAGATTCGGCCTGTCTATTTGGGTGGTGTCCTGATCAGTCGCGTCACTTGCACGGCTCAGCCGACCCTCGTGCCAGCGCAACGCAAATCGCCGCTCAGAGCTCAGAATTTAACTACCATTTTAAATGCCTTATTAACGGGCTGCGATTTAAAGAGACCCACATTTTGTATCTGGCGACAAGCGCCCAGCTCAACCTGGATTCCGACAGCCTCCGTCGGCGTACGATCGATGTACGTCAAGAGGCGAGAGCTGCGTTAACTTCTGAGCTTCGCCAGCACTTGGAGCTGGCGAACAATTATGATGATCTGGCGGATGTCCTGCAATCTCAAGAGCACGATAGCAGCGTGCCTTCCCAGCATGCGAAGTTGTAGCTCTGCCTCTTAATGTATCAGGAACATCGAGTAGGTCGGGTGTCAGTCGGGTCTTTCATGCAATCGGCGATATCGAACCGTCCTATCCGCTCAACCTCATGCAGAATGGCTCGGTCATGCCTAGCTCATCACGACGGGGCTCCCAGAGTATAAGACGCCGCAGCGGTTCCGGCTAGATCGTGTCACGGTCATTTTGGGCCTACTCGTCGGCATCGGGTTCGAGGAGTGGCAGCGCCGCCGGTGTGTGTTTCGGCGTGGAAATATTTAGCGCCAATTGACAGCCGGTGGTACGCGCCGATTACCTAAGACTACCTCCTACCAAATGCTGGCCTAGGTCACTCCCGAGATAATCGGTATCGGGAATGGACTTGCCGCACCTCCATACCTTGCGGCAGCTATTTTGCCGGCATTTTCTCAAGCTGCGTGGGTTGAGAGATTTCTCCTTCACAAGTTCAAATATCAGCTAATAGGTAGTGGAGGTAGGGGAGGTAAGATTACTATTTGTTGTGCTGACTTTTATCTCGACTACCTGATACGTCACGGTAGTGAAGGTGGGCAGAGGTACCTAAAACAGCGATCTCTCGACCGTCTCTCCGGGGCACCAGTTCTCGGGGTCACCGCTCCAGTTTATCGATGTTTGCATCATGCGCTCGAACGTTTTTCGGCACGCGGCCAACGGGGGAAAGGCGTATACGGTGCACTTCGGCGCATAGCGTTCGTCCTGGCACTTCTTCAGCTCCGGCGCCGCTTTTCTGAGAAAGATCCCGACCTTCGTCTCGATCGACCGATGCCGGACCCCCTGCTGTTGAGCATGTTCGATGTAGCTCAAGAAGAGGAGCTTGGTCGGGCACCGACCACCTCCGTCAACGTCGCCGGGCATTTCCCCTCGATGTAGCAGGTCAAGCCACCATCCTTGCTCGGGGCTCATGGACGCAATCTTCTGTTCCTCCAATGCAGCCGTCCTCGGGATGACGCGGAGGTTGACGCGGGACAGGTCGAACCGCAGGAGATAGTCGAGCAGTGCCTCGCGGCCGCCGTTTGCCATCTCGGCGTCGATCGCCGCGAAGTAGGCGTGGTCACCGATCCGCTCCTCGCCGATCTCCAGCACCGCGAATCGCCGCTCCTCCAACCCCGCAGGGACGATCCAGTCCGGGTTGCCGGTCACGAGTAGCCGAACGTGGTTGCGGACTCGGAACGCCTCCTTGCCCTTGTACTCGATCCATTGGAACGCCCCCGTGACGAGGTCTTTGAGCTTGCCCTCGCTACCGCGGTCACCGGCCCAGAAGCCCTCGTCAGCATGCAGCAGGACGCAGCTGACGAGATGCGAGTTGAACCGGCCCGTGACGTACCGCGGGTCGGCGACCGGGAGGTAATGATCGCCCAATAGGGACCCGATCACCTCACCCGTCTTAGTCTTCCCGGTGCCCATCTTCCCGCGGATCGCCAGGGACGTGCCGACCTTCTCGCCGGGCTTTTGGAATATCGCGGCAAACCAGCCAACGACCCAGTTGAAGAGCTCCTCGTCGCCTCTCGCGACGTTGTCGCGCAGGTGCGCCAGGAATTTCGAGCAGTCCCCCGGCCGCGGATCGACCCCAAACCCTCGCCATAGGTTGTAGTACCCGGGGGTTTGCCCCTCAGGCGAGAAGACCAGCCCGTCGTACTGCCGCCGCCGTGGATCGCGCAGCCAGGCCTCGGCCAACGGCATCAGCTTATCGCCCACGAACACCCGTCGGGGCTGCAGCCAAGTCTTGAACGCGCTGACGGTCAGCAGCTTCATCTCCGGCCGCTGCTCCGACGAGACAGATTCGCGCAGAACTACTGCCTTGTCGCCGATTAGCACTAATGCGTGATCCTCATTCAGCTCCGCGATGTCGGTCTCGATGCCCTTATCACCTGGAGGCCGCCACCCCGGCTCGTGTCGTCGAGCCCGCTTGACCAGAGCCCCAAAACCGGTCCCGGTCGGGGATCTACGCCGCCAGTACGACCATCGCTTTTCTGTGTCGCTCACTTTGTAATCTGGGTAGGCCCGAGCCCAATGCTCCCACGCCGCTAAGCCGTCGTCACTTCCACCCGTAGAGGAAAAGACGGCCATGCCGATCGCGACGTAGTCGCCGAAACCGACATCCGCCCCGTTAGGTATCGCCGCCAGCGCGGCGGCGACGTCCTCGATCACGGCTTTCGCCTCGCCGCTCAAGGCGGGCTCCGGCTCGGTTCGCGCGTTCACCGGCGCTGGTGGTGGCGACTGAGGCGTAGAGGCGAACTGTATAGGCCTTTCGGCCGGCAGCATGTCCTCGTCGAGCGGCACAGACTTCCGCCCGAATGGCAGCGCGATCAACGATCCGTATCCGCCCTTCTCGACGGTGGCTTGCTTTGGGAAGACCTCAACCTCGCCACTAGCGATGCCGCTTGTGCCGTCCCGTAATCCTACGTCGGCCAGAATGGCGTGCATCAGCGCGCGCACGTCGCGCGCGCCCTGCGGCTCCGTCCACTGAATGCACACGTGGATTCCGTCGCCACCACCCGAGCGCACCGGCCAGGTAAACACGCCCCGCCTAAACGCGGCCGCGCGAACCGCTTGCGCAGTGTTCCGCATGTCGCCAGGTTCGACGGTGCCGTCGTGATCGTCGAGGTCGAAGACGGCGAGCCGCGTCCGGTCCGACCCGTCCGGCAGCAGATAGGCGCCTAGGTGCGGTCCGCCGTTCAGATGAGCCCGGAGCTTCTCTTCTGTGATCCGGCCGTCTCGCCGGAGGTACCACGCCCTCTTGTGGTTCCGGTCCGGCGGCTGTAGTTCCGCGTAGGCGTCCCCCCGGCAGGCCCGCGCAAATGTGATTAGGTCCCCGAGCAGATCCAGCTTCTGCCCGGAATCCCAGATCCGATCGTCGATCATGCCCGCCCCGCAGCATCAGGGAGACGCGCTGGGTCGACTACGACGATGTCGTTTATGCCCGCGTCGCGCGGCCTATCGGGCAAGGCATCTTGTAGCCGCTCCCCGTGCCGTTCGATGCAACCGTCGCACATGCCGAATAGCATGCCGGCGATCTCGCTGTAGGGTACGACTATTGGCAAGACGCGCGGCGGCACCGTCTGCTTAAGCTCGGCAGGACAGCACTCGCAGCTGCTCCTGAGCATGCCGTGCAGTGTTGCGAGCCGGTTGCGGTCGAGGACGCTCACAGGGCACCGCCAGAGCAGATCAGCGCGAGGGTGCCTTGACCCACCGTGCCGCATACAATAAGGGCGCTGGCCGTCGCCTCAATGGCCTGCCACGACTCCGTGACCAACTCATGCGCTTGGCGCTCGGCGTCGGCATATGTGAAGCGACTTTCACATAAGGCAGCTTGGGCGTTTTCGAAGTCGGAGGAGCCTCTACCCAAAGGACAGCTGATAAGCGACCGCTTCGTGTACCTGGCCTCGGCAATCGGGCCGGCCAGACAGCTGACAGCAATCTCAATGGCTGGATAGATCAGCTCGGGATCGGTGAGAACTTCGCCGAAGCACGGCAACCCGATAGCGCTTATGCGAGGCGCATCGTAAACGCTGGCGGTGCTGCACTGGTGACCGAGGACGACATTCGCGACTGCATGACCGACCTCGTGAAATGCTGCCCGGCGACGCCACCGTACTTTTCCGGCGGCGCTCATCGCGCGCCCCCGCTAAACGGCTCTGCCGCGATCGATGTGGCGACCCAAAGGGACATATGTCCGCGGACGAGATACCGAGCAGACCGTCGATTTTTGCCGCGGTTCTCGCTAATATCATTTCCTTGAATGTTTACGGTTTCGAGATGCGTCGTCCGTACTAGCGGGCGGCGTCCTCGTTTGTGAGGCGACCCTCGTCTCCGATCTCGCGGGTTCATCTATGCGGCCTTTCCGGTCAGCTTCGCGTAATGCGCCGACAGCGCGCGACGAGATGCGACCCAGATAGATCCCTCCTTCCCGCACGGGATAAGCGCCCGCTCCATAAGATAGAAGGTCCGGCGCCGGCTCTCGCCGATGTATTTGGCTATAGCTTCGGCACCCTTCAGCAGATCGTCGCTTAAGGGCTCGGGTGTTTGCGTGACTTCGCTCATGTGATTGTCTCCAGCGACAAAAGACGTGTTACGTTTTTATGTTCCAAAATTTAAAACATCAGTCCAGAAGCCCTCCGAGCAGGTCATTGAGGTCGAGCAGGATCATTGGTCTACCTTTCTGCACCTGGTCGTTTTGATGATCGCGGATGCGAGCATTAATGATCAGGTTTCCTCTCGCGTCCGGCGTGCAGACACCAAACCAGAAGCGGTCACCTGTCTGCGTAAAGGTAAGGACGTTTGCACCTTCATTGCGGCGCGCACGATCGAACGCTTCGGCAAAAGTCTTAGCTTCGTCCGGTTGCATATGAGGCCATTTGCGCCTGAGGAAGTTGCCGCACAGGATTGGTCGGATTTCGTCGGCGAAGAACTTCAGAAGGCCGATGGACATTGACAGATTGGCAAGCGGCGTCACCAAGGCGGCGATTTGCAGTTCAGTCCCGTCGAAGGCGCGATGCGTCCCTGACCCGCCATGCTGTGTTGCGGCCGAGCTCCTAATCACGCCGGCATCAGCCCATAGCTGTACGCGGCGGCGAAGCGCACCGGTGCGCTTAACGATTTCTGCCACTGAGTATGTGTCTGTCACAGACGTTCGCTCATCGATCAACCAAAAACGTATTACGTTCTTACAATCCCTTCAACGACAAGTCAATACGATCCATCACCGTTGACCAACGGAATTTTCTGCAACATGATTGGATAGACGATCTGGAAGGCTCGGGCTATGGCATCGATCCGAAAGCGGCTGTGGCAGTCCGGCGGCGAGACAAAAACCGCATGGGTTGCCGATTATTCCGACCAAGCCGGTAAGCGGCACCTGAAGACATTCACAACCAAGAAGGCAGCGGACGTTTGGTTGGTTGCTGCGCGCGGCGAGGTCGCTCGCGGGGTGCATACCCCCGAGAATTCGAGCATCACCATAGCCGCTGCCGCAAAGCTGTGGATCGAGCGCGGCGAGCTGGAGAGCCTGGAGCGCTCAACGCTTAAGCAATATCGCAACCACGTTGATCTTCACATTGCACCGCTGATCGGCGCTGAGAAGCTGGCGCGCCTCTCAACCCCGATGGTGGAGAGCTTCCGCGACGCGATGTTGAAAAAGGGAACTCGGGCGATGGCCCGGAAGGTTTTGGCCAGCCTAAAGGGTATTCTCGGCGAAGCTCAAAGACGCGGGCTTGTAGCGCAAAATGCCGCCTTGCCAGTCCGAGTGGATGCTAAAAAACGTGAGGCTGCCAAGCTGGCCGTGGGGCGCGACGTTCCATCAAAGGAGGAAGCCAAAGCCTTGATTGCTGGCGCGGGCGGCCGCTGGCGCGCATTCTTCATCGCAGCGATCTTCACCGGAATGCGGGCGTCAGAGCTGCGAGGTTTGACCTGGGAAGATGTCGATTTCGAGCGTATCGTTATCCGTGTCCGACAGCGCGCCAATCTGTGGGGAGATATCGGGGCACCAAAATCGGCTGCGAGCGATCGAGAAATTCCGATGTCGCCGATGGTCGTCAACGCATTGAAGGAATGGCGCTTGGCCTGCCCCCGCCTACGCCCGGTCAACATAGAGGAGCAAGCCCGGCTGTGGCTCGTGTTCCCCAACGGCGCGGGTAAGGTCGAGAGCCACGCGAACATCACCAACCGCGGCTTCACCCCGCTGCAGTTGACCACGGGGGTGGTCGACGATGCGGGCAAGGCAAAGTATGGCCTGCATGCCCTCCGGCATTTCTTTGCCTCATGGGCGATCGAGCGCGGGTTCTCGCCTAAGCGGTTGCAGTCGTTGCTTGGTCACTCGTCGATTCAAATGACATTCGATCGATACGGACATCTGTTCCCAAGCCCCGAAGATGACCACGCGAAATTCGCGGCAGGAGAGGCAGCCTTGGTCGGGTAGTTGCGACAGGGATGCGACAAAGGGCCAAGAATTTACAGTTTAACTGTCATTTTCGCGGACTGAAAATCCGTGTGTCGGTGGTTCGAACCCGCCCCTGGGCACCATTCGATATCGTTCGCGCGGACCGCGAGCATGGCGCCGCGCAGCGCCGCATGATGCGCGCCGCCTTCATGGTAGCGCCACGTCACAACCGACACCGCGAGCGCCGTCAGGAAGTCGGCATGCCCGGGCAGAACGCCAAAGGCCCCGGTTTCATCTTCGGCCCGCAGATGCGCGACCTGCTGTGTCTCGACCACCACCGGCAGCGGCGTGACAATGGTGAGCCTCATGCCGCCACCGGCCTGGTCTGGCTTTCCTTCGTCCGCGCTTCCGCCAAGTCGCCGACCGTTGGTCGCGGGAAGCACGCGTCAGCCGGTCTGGGAGAACTGCGTGAGGTCGGTCGCAAGGCGGGCCACGACCGGGCGCCAGTCATCGGGCGCGGTTTGGCGATATATCCGCATGGTGGGATACCAGGGGCTGTCATGGCGACCGTGCATCCATCGCCAGCAGCCGTCAAAACGCGACAGCATCCATACCGGCTTACCCATGCCGCCGGCCAAGTGCACCACCGAGGTATCGACCCCAATCACAAGATCGAGTTGCGCCACCAGCGCGGCAGTGTCGGCGAAATCGCAGATCGCTGCCATCGGGTCGGTCATTGGAAATGGCAGAGCGGTCGCATCGTGCTGCAGATTAACCCAGGTGACACCAACCACTTCCGCAAGCGGCGCGAGCAGCGCCGGGTCGATCGAACGGCGGCGATCGATAAAGTGGTGACGTACATCCCCATGGCCACGGTTGCCAGCCCAGACGAGCCCAACCCGCACGCCGCCACGGGGCGGCAGACACTCGCCCCAGCAGGATAGCAGGTTGGACGGCGGGACAAGGTAAGGAACGTCGGCCGGGATGCTGTCGAGATCAGTGGCAAAGGCGAGCGGCAAGCTCATCAGCGGACAATGAAGGTCGAACTCTGGTCGCGGATTGCCTGCGGCAACCACTTCGCCGACACCGGGCAGGTTCTGTAAGAGTCGCACCAGCGGCGCCTGCACCTCTAATGTCACCTGTAGTCCTCGCGCCGCCACCCCTGGCGCATAGCGGACGAATTGCAAGGTGTCGCCCAATCCCTGCTCGGCATGTAACAGTATGCGCTGGCCAGCCGCTGGTTCACCGCGCCACTCTGGTTGCGCTATTCGATGCGGCGGCATCACCCGCCAACGCCATTCATGCTCTTGCCAACCCCGGCGAAATTCACCAGCCTACAGGAGCAGCAGGCTGTAGTTGAAGTGGAGCTCGTCGTTCTCCGGTGTTATCGCCAGCCCCGAGGCAAAAGCATCATGCGCCTCGCGCAAGCGCCCGCACTCGGTCAGCGCGGCAGCCAAATAGCTAAGAGCGGCAGCATCCTGCGGCGCACCGCCGAGCGCTTGCCGATAGCGTCGCAGCGCTTCGTCGAACCGCCCGACGGTCTGCAGCGCAACCCCGAGATTGCGCAGTGCATTGACATCATCGGGCGCGGTTTGCAGAGCCGCTTCGTGGTGGGTGATAGCCTCATCGAGACGTCCGAGATCCTGCAATACACAGCCGGCACTATCGTGTGCCCGAACCAGGTCGGGGCGCAGCTCCAGCGCGGTGAGATATGCCTGCAGCGCCGGCTCTAACCGACGCGCCGCGCGCAATGAATCGCCGAGCTCCAGCCACAGCTCGGGTGCCCCGGAAGTCCGCGTGACCGCCTCGACCAGGGCGTCTACCGCTGCTGAGGTTTCGCCCTGGGCAAGCCGCATCCGGGCCAGCCGCGTCCAGCCTTCGGCCAGCTCCGGCCGCAGCCGCGTGGCGAGCTCGTAAACGGCTGCGGCCTCGCCCGGCTGGTCTAGCGCTGCGTGAGCATGACCGAGCGCCATCTGGGCTTCCCAGAAGCTCGGGTTCAGCCGCAGCGCCACGCGCAGGCAATGCATTTCGGCCGCCCGATGTCCCAATTCTCCCAGACCAAGGCCCAGTGTCGCATAAGCCTGCACGAACCCCGGGGCGATATCGAGCGCCTTGAGATACCGCGCAACAGCGCCCCTGCTGTCACCCCGGCCCAGCAACTGTCCCCCGAGCTCGAACTGCGCGAGCGCCGTCGGCGATGGCAATGCCGGCACGCTCTTGTCAAACGTGAGCTGCTGTAGCCGGGCGAGCAATCGCCGCTGATCCTTGAGGACGGGCAATAGGGCCGAAAACCGCGCCTGCGCGGACATGGCATTTCCCTCCGCCGCACGACCGGATCGCGATGTGTGAGCCGGTGATGCTGCCGCTCTGGCCGCGGTGTGTATCGTTCAGGCGGCGCTCTGGCTGTGATCTTGCAGAGTCAGCTCGCAACAGCAAAAGGGTCGCTCCGTGCTGAACCCATATGCCGCCTTTTGATAGGACACCTCATACCGCGACCAGTCTGTTCCAGGGCCTTGGCTTGCAGTCCCGTCCAAATCCTGTGCCACAGGGGTGAAGGCAGGGCGAGGCTGTGAAAACGGCTGCTTCGGTACAGATTTAGGGGCTCGCCCGATCACCTCGGCGTGCGACTGTGGCGTAATGAAAAATTAGGCTATCTCAGTTTGCAACTGTCTTGCATAACGCATCCGGTCGTCGCGCCGACCCTGGTTAGGATTTGCGCGTTTCAGCTTGAGGCTCAGAAAAGGACCGCATCCGCCTCTTAGTTCGCCCCGACGAACTCGAGAGACCTGGTCGACCGAGATCGAGAACCTGCTCTCCCGAGCGACCGGCCCTGGCTTCCGCCGCGACATAGCTTACGTGCGTGCGGAAGCGTCCTCACGGACGAATTGCGGGACTCTCGATCGACAACCACTTCGCTCTGACCGCCAGGAACAGCTCGAGTTCGATCACTTCCGGCGAGCCGTAGGCATAAGGCTCCGCGCGCATGCCGATCAGGCAGTTACGCAATCGGCGTTGCAGCGAGCCGAGGTCCTGCCACTCCAGCCGGTACAGCGGATAACCGTTGGGATGACCTTGCGGTATCATCGCGCCACCCAGCTTGTGGCCCCAATTGTCATCGTGGCAATTGCCGCAGGACAGGTTCAGCTGTCCCTGGCGCTGTAGGAATAGTGCCCGACCGGCCGCGATAAAGGGCAGAGCGGCAGCGTCCTCGGCAACATTGACGGGCATCCCCTTCGACTGCCGAGCCACATACGCCGTCAGCGCCAGCAAATCCCGGCTCTCGGCCGCGAACGGCGTGGCTCCCTGGTGGTTTGCGTGGCAGAGATTGATGCGTTCTTCGAGATCGATCGGCCGTTTCAGCGCGCCATCCACCGCCGGATACCGTGCCGCCACCCCTTTCATGCTCTGGGCGGCATCGCCATGACAGTCGGCGCAGGATTTGGCCGCGGCGCCCTCCTGGCGGCCCCATAGGGTCTCACCGTCGAGCACCCACAACATTCCGGGATTGGCGCTGTCGTCGTCCTGCATGCGCTGCAGGTCGGCGCTCATTTGCGAATAGCCGGAACGGCGTTCGCTAGTGGGAATTTCACCGGCTACGGTTGTCGCGGCAACGAGCATCAGGCTGACGAAGACCCGCCAGAACCTCATTCGACCGTAATTGCCGCCTGCTCACGCGCGGCGAAACCGTTATCGCCGCTCCACTCGAACGCGATCGTGCCACTCTGCGTCGCGACGGTGAAAAACGTGATGAACGGATTGGCGGCGATGGCGGGCGACAACTCCGCCCGGAAAATCTCTTCGCCGTTATAGGTGCAGACGAAGTGCTGGATGATGTCGCGCGGCAATACCGAGCCGTTCGGCCCGGCGCGATATCCGGATTCCATCGGGTGCGCGATGAGTGTTTTTATCTCGATCACCTCGCCGCGCTTGGCTGTCGCGGGTACGTGCAGGAGCGCTCTCGGCTTCGTGTCAGCGGCCATCAGTTCACATCCTCGACGCACGCGGCGATCGTGACGATGACATCAGCCTCGCCCATCCAGAACGAGCCATCGCTCAGCGCCGCGATCCCCACCACCCGCTGCGCGTCCGCCAGCTTGATGCGGGTCGACAGACGCGCCTTGCCGGCGCGCGCGCCCAAAACAACGGAAATCACATGCGGCTGCGGGTTCTTTTCATTAAACACGTAGATCGCCGTGACGTGATCCGCCTCGGTCATCGGGCTCTCGACATTGACCGTCAGCGGCACGGCGTTGCCGTTCTCGACCAGCGGCGGCATCTCAAACGTCACGCGCCCCTTCTGAAGATTGCCTACGCCGACGACGCCGCGAATTGCCGCCGCCAGCATCGCGGGCGTTGCCGAAGCCGGCGGTGCCAGCGCGATGCTGGCGCCGGCGATCAGAACGGCGCGGCGAGTGGGATGCATCAGGTCACTGCCGCAAGGTGGCAAGAAACGCGACAACATCCTCGACCTGCTGCGCCGCCAAAATCGGTTTGTCCTGATAGGACCGCGCCGACCGGGTCAGATTCTCGGTACGGTAGTACGAAGGCATGATCGTCTCCGGGTTAATCCGGCTCGCGTCGACGATACGGAGGCGCAGTTGCGGGACGCTCCAACGCATTCCGGCCCCCGCGAGGTCGGGCGCCAGATCCCCCTGGAGCGGCGTCTCCGAAAATGGCCCGCGATGGCAAAGCAAGCATAACCCGACCTGCCGGTTCGCGACGATCTCTCTGCCACGCGCCGCATCGCCCGCCTCGCTGGTCAAAGGGTGCGGTATGGTATCGCCAATCACCTCATATGGTACCAACGGATCGGCGGCACATACCGCGCTTGTCATCAGGAAGGCTCCGGCAACCGCTACGGCTAACTTCACCCGAAGACTTCCGCCGTGATCGCGCGGAACCAGGCCTTGGCCTCTGCTGCTTCGGCCGCACGCCGCTCGGGGGGCGCATCGATGGGGCTCGTACCGCCAGCGCCTTCAACATCGAGCAGCTTGCCGTCGGCAGCGTGGTAGACGCCGGCTACCGAGATGCCATAATCGGGCGCGACCAGCGAATAGCAGGTGTTTATCAGCTTTGCAGTGGGCGCCGGATCGCCCGCGAGCGACGCAACGATGGCCGCGGCGCAGACCTTGGCCTGCGCGTTCGCGGCGAACGCCGATTTGGGCATCGCACCCGCGACCGCTGCATCGCCGATCACATGGATGTTCGGCTGCAGTGTCGAAGCGAACGTCACTGGGTCGATCGGACACCAGCCCGTCTTGTCCGCCACGCCGGCAATCGCGGCAATGCCGCCCGCTTTCTGACTCGGGATCACATTGGCGACATCCGCTTTATGCGTGGCAAAATCGGTGGCCAGCGTCATCGCCTGTGCGTCTACCGCGGTCACCTTGCCGCCTTGCGATAGTGACACCCATTCGATGAGCCCCGGATACAACGCGGCCCAGGCATTCTGGAACAGCTTCTGTTTCGAGAATGTGTCCTTCGCATCGAGCAACAGCAGTTTTGCGCGAGGTTTATTGGTCTTCAGGAAATGCGCGATGAGGCTGGCGCGCTCATAGGGGCCTGGTGGGCAGCGATAGGGGTTCTCCGGCGCCGTGATCACCACCGTGCCGCCTTCGGGCATGGCCTGCAATTGCCGCCGCAGCAACAGGGTCTGCGGTCCCGCCTTCCAGGCATGCGGCATGAGCGTCGCCGCTGCTTCGCTATACCCCGGCAGATCACCCCCGCGGAAATCGATCCCGGGCGCCAATACCAGCCTATCATAAGGAAACTTCCGGCCGTCTGCGACGGTCACTACCTGGTGTTGCGGATCGACCGCGAGGGCCGGCAGGAAACAAACGGCGATGTCGTCAGCAGCGAGTTTATCATAGCGGAATTGCTGTTCGCCGAGCCCGCGCGCGCCGGCAATGACCTCGTTGCTGAACGGGCAGGCGGTGTAGGTCGCCGCTGGATCGGCCTCGACCAGCGTCACCGTCAGCCCTGGCTCCAGCCGCTTCACCGCGCGGGCGCAGGTAGCACCGCCGAACCCGCCGCCTACCACGACGACCTGCCCTGCCGCACCCCGTGCAAAGGCGGGCAACGGCAGACCCGCGGTCAGCCCGGCCGCCATGGCTGCTTTCAGAAGATCGCGACGCCGCCTGGCTCGACCAGCCTGCGGCCTCACGGCTTTATTGCCCCATACCAGGCGGCGATGGCCTTGACTTCATCGTCGGTGAAGCCCTTGGCGATGCGATCCATCACCGTCGCGGGACGTGAGCCATTGCGGAAGTCGCGCATCGCCGCCTCGATGTCGACCGGGTTGCGCCCGAGGAGCGAGGGGACCAGAGTTCCCGCCGTGTTCGCAGCGTGGCAGCCGCTGCAGGCGGAGGCGCCAGCCGGCGGCAACGATGCGCCCTCCGCCATGGTTGCCGCAGATACCTGCAGCAGCATCAACAGCAATGCCGCCCTCACGTCTGCCGCAGATCGTGTTTTGCCAACGGGAAGGTGCGGATGCGTTTGCCGGTGGCCGCGAAGATTGCGTTCAACACCGCCGGCGCGGCGACGGCGATCGTCGGTTCGCCAACCCCGCCCCAGAAATCGCCCGAGGGCATGATGATGCTTTCCACCACAGGCATCTCGTCGATCCGCATAACGTTGTAGGTGTCGAAATTGGTCTGTTCGATGGCGCCACCCGCGACAGTGCATTCACCGTAGAGCATTGCCGACAGTCCATAGACGAAAGAACCGGCGACCTGCCGCTCGATCTGCGCCGGGTTCACGGCATGGCCGCAATTTGTGGCGGCGACGATCTTGTGAATCTTGAGGTGACCGTCGCGGCTCACCGACACCTCGGCGCAAGCCGCGACATAACTGCCGAAACCCATCACCTGCGCGAGCCCATGGAAATGGCCCTCCGGCGCCTTGCCATAGCCGGCCTTGTCGGCGGCTGCCTGCAGCACCGCGAAATGCGCCGGCTTGAGGTGTTTCCGGCGGAATTCGAGCGGGTCCTGTCCGGCGGCGTGCGCCAGCTCGTCGATGAAACTTTCGACATAGATGGCGTTGTGATTGGTATTGACGCCGCGCCAGAACCCCGCCGTGATCGGCGGGTTGCGCATCGCATGATCGATCAGCAGGTTCGGCACGTCGTAGCCAAAGGCGCTCTCGGCGCCGCCCGCATTCAGCCCCTGAAAAGTGACGGGATCCATCCCGTCCTTCATGCTTTGCGGTGACAGCGAGGCGAGGATCGACTGTCCGGAGATGCGCATATGCAGGGCCACCAGATTACCCTGCGCATCAAGACCGCCGGTCATCTTGCACTGCGTGATCGGGTGATACCCGCAATGGGTCATGTCCTCTTCACGGGTCCAGATCAGTTTGACTGGGGTGCCGGGCATCTGCTTGGCGATCCACACCGCCTGCTGCACATAGTCGGTGCGGCCGCGCCGCCCGAACCCGCCGCCCAGCAACTGCTTGTAGACCTCGCATTTGGCCACCGGCAGCCCAGACGCTTCGGCGGTCGCGGCCAACGCTGCCTCGCCGTTCTGCGTCGGACACCACACCTCGCACTTGTCGTCGGTATAGCGCGCCGTCGCGTTCATCGGCTCCATGGTGGCGTGGTTCTGGTAGGGGTAGGCGAACTCCGCCTCCATCACCTTGGCGGCGCCGGCCAGCCCGGCCTTCACATCGCCGGCCTTGTTGCCGATAAAGGCCTCCGGCGCATCCAGGCCCTCTTTCAGCATCGCGGCAATCGTGTCGCTCGTCACCGAATTGTTCGGTCCGTCATCCCACACCACAGGCAGCGCCGCGACGGCGGTCTTGGCGTTCCAGAACGTATCGGCGATCACCGCGACACCGGTTTCACCCACCGGCACGACTTTCTTCACGCCGCGCATGTTCTGCACTTTGGCGGCATCAAAGCTTTTCACCTTGCCGCCATAGACCGGGCAGTCCCGGATTGCCGCGATCAGCATACCCGGCAATTTCAGGTCGATGCCGTAGACCTGCTCGCCGGTCAGCTTCGGCCGCGTATCGAGCCGCGGCAACGGCCTGCCGGCAATCGTCCAGTCCTTCGGGTCCTTCAGCTTGATGTCACCGGGCGACGGCGGATCGAGCTTTGCCGCCGCGGCCGCCAATTTGCCGTAGCTCAACATCCGGCCGCTGCCGGCATGCGAGACGGCGCCGTTGGCGGCACTGCATTCCGTCGCTGGCACCTTCCACTCATTGGCGGCGGCCTGGACCAGCATCATCCGCGCGGCGGCACCGCCTTTTCGCACATAATCGTTCGACTCGCGGATGCCGCGGCTGCCACCGGTCGAGAAATTCCCCCACACCCGCTTGCGCGCGATGTTCTGTCCTGGTGTTGGGTAGTCCGTTGTAACCTTGCTCCAGTCACAACCGAGTTCCTCGGCCACAAGCTGCGCAAGCCCGGTCAATGTGCCCTGCCCCATCTCGGAGCGGGCGATACGGATCGCCACCGTCTCGTCCGGCTTGATGACCACCCAAGCGTTGATTTCCGGATCGTCAGCGTCGGTGGCGAAGGCTGCGCTTGAGCCAAACGGCACCCGCCAGCCGAGCGAAAACCCACCGGCTGCTGCGGCGATCAGGAATCCACGGCGGCTGATGGTGGCGATCTTGGATAAGTGCGTCATCGCCGCCTCCTCAAGCCTTGGCCGCGGCGTGAATGGCGGCGCGCACCTGCTGGTAGGTGCCGCAGCGACAGATATTGGTGATCGCGTCGTCGATATCGGCGTCAGTCGGGTTCGGCTTGTCCTTAAGGAGCGCCGCCGCCGCCATGATCATGCCGCTCTGACAATAGCCGCATTGCGGCACCTCATTGTCGAGCCAGGCCTGCTGCACCTTTCCCAGTATGCCGTTGCCGGCGCCACTGCTTTGCGCCAGCCCTTCAATCGTGGTGATTTGCTTGCTGCCGACCTGGCTTATCGGCACCTGGCACGACCGCGTCGCGACCCCGCCGATATGGACGGTACAGGCGCCGCATTGCGCGATGCCGCACCCGTATTTCGTCCCTGTCAGCCCAAGCGTGTCGCGCAGCACCCATAGGAGAGGGGTACGCGCATCGACATCTGCCTGGTACGTCCTGCCATTGACATTGAGGGCCACCATTGCGCTCTCCGCCCGCTCAGAGCCTGCTCCCCATGGCGGCTCGATATGCCCTGGAGAGTAGGTCCAATACCGAGAGTCTGTCCAATCACGCCGGAGGCAGCGGGACGAGCGGTGCTCTCACCGCAAGCGGGCGGGTAACGGCCCTATAATCAAGCCGCATACCCGTCAATAGTGCAGTGGGGCGTACCTCAGAAACGCGGCGGCGCGGTTACCAATGATCGCCCTGCTTCAGCCTGCTGAAACATCAACCGGTTGATCGACTCGCTCGGCCTTACATAAGCGGGGTCGTCAACAAGCCGAGGATGACATCGCTGAGCTGTTGCAGCGCGCCGCTGCTGTATTCGATCAAGACCGGATTTCCCGGAAGCGCAATTCTCAGAGACGCCCCGCCGCCGGGCCTGCTGCGGATCATGGTGAGGGGATCGGCGGCCGCGCTGAACGGAGGCGCCTCAAGCAGCTGTGCCGGCGACAGCCCGGCGTAAGCCTCGGCAGACGCAGCCAGCGCAGTTCTGAGCTCCGCCGCAGCCGTCGCGGATATGGCGAGAGTTATCGCCTCACTGTTCTCCAGCCGGATCGAGAGAATAATCTCGTTCCCGACCTGGTGAGCGGTGATCCGCGACCGTCGGGCCTCGGGGGCAGCATTGGTATGATCGCGTTCGTGAACCATGCCGCCTAGCTTCGCACGCTATTTTTAATTCTCTCTGAAATTTTGGCGCAACCGCGCCCAGGCATCATCGTTCAAGCCTCACCCTGACCCGGCACTAACGAGCGGGACGGCGCATCAACCGTGATAAGCCTTGGGCAGTCGCATCAGCTCTACCGCTTCGCAAGGGGTGGTCCATGTCTCTCGCTTGCGGTAGATCGTCGAAGGGCTGATGCGCAGCCGGCGGGCGGCGAGTTGCAGATTGCCGCTGCACGCCGCGATGGCCTGCTCGATGTATTGACGTTCGACATCCGCCAGCGGCTCGATGTCATCGGCGGTGACGATAGACGGTGACATCGGTGCCGACAGCGTCGGAACCTCAGTCGTTACCCGCCGCAGAGGCTCGCCAGTCACATGTTCCAATAGGGGTGGCAGCATGCTGGAGGTAACGACCTCGCCCTCCCCTAAGACCACGACGCTGCGGATGACATTCTGCAACTGCCGCACATTGCCGGGCCAGCTATAGGCGAGAAAGCGCGCCTCGACATCCGCCGCGAAACGGCGCATCGGCTTGCCCTCGAGTTCCGAATACTGGGCGAGAAATTTGCGGGCGATCAGCAGGATATCCTCGCCGCGATCGCGCAACGGCGGCATCCGGATCGGCACGACATGCAAGCGGTAGAACAGGTCTTCACGCAGACGCCCTTGTCGTACCGCCTCTTCCGGATCGCGATTGGTTGCTGCAATGAACCGGATATCGGCGTCGCGCGTGCGGCTTTCGCCGACGCGCTGATAGGTGCCGGTCTGGATGAAGCGCAGCAGCTTGGTCTGCAATAGCGGGTCCATCTCGCCAAGCTCATCGAGGAACAGGGTTCCACCATCCGCGCGAGCCGCAGCTCCCTCCTGATCCGCTGTCGCCCCGGTAAAGGACCCTTTGATGTGGCCGAACACGACGCTTTCCATCAGCTCCTTCGGAATGGCGCCGCAATTCAAGGCAACGAAGTTTCTCTCGCGTCGCGAGCTTGATCGATGCAGCGCCTCCGCCGTCAGCTCCTTCCCGGTACCGCTCTCTCCGGTGATGAAGACACTGGCGTCGCTTCGGCCCGCCGCCTCAATGACACGATAGACCGCCTGCATCGGCAGCGAGCGGCCGGTAAACCCGCCAAACTCGGCCTGCTCGACCGTTCGTCGCAGTGTCGCGACCTCGCGGCGCAGATCTGTCGCCGCCAATGCGTTTTCCAGCGTCGTCAGCAGTCGCGCCGCGGCAAACGGCTTTACCAGATAGTCCGACGCGCCCTGTCGCACCGCCGATACCGCCGTCGTCAGTGATGCATTGGCGGTAATGACGACCACCGCGGGAGGCTGCTGCCATGAGCGGGTCTCTTCGAGGATGCTCAGTCCATCCATGTCGGGAAGGTTGAGATCGAGCAGCAGACAGTCGACAGGATGCTCGCGCATCAGGGCATAGGCGGTTTTGCCGTCACCCGCGACGAGCACGCGGTGCCCGGTCGGTCCAAGCTGCGCCGAGTACGTGGCGGCCAGCGAAGGGCTGTCCTCCACGATCAGGATCGTGCGTGTCTTACTCATCAGCCCTAGCCGTCCGCCCCGATAGTAGCTGTCCGCAGGATATCCATCGTCTCGTGCGCCGTGCGAATCAGGTGCTTGACCGATGCTGCCATTCCCGATGCCGGCAGTGTCGCGGCTTCTTTTTCAAGCGCGGCGGACATCGCGGCAAGTCGTGCTGCACAGACATTGGCGGCACCACCCTTCAGGCTGTGCGCCTCGTGCCGGATGATGTCGCGATCGAGCGTCTTGATCGCCGCCTGGATTGTCGCGCAACGGCCGGTCGCCTCCTCCGAAAACAACACGGCGATGCGCTCATACAATGCGTGGTCTCCGGCCGGCCAGATTTCGCGCATCGCGACCTTATCGATGAGCGGCAGCGAGGCCGGCTCGCCCGACACGGTCTCGCCGGGCGCAGCCAACGCCGCATCGATCGCAGCCCGCAGGTCATCCCGCCCGAATGGCTTGCGCAGTTCGATCATTCGCGGGTCTGACAGCGCTCCCCGCGCGCAGCGGCGTCCGATCAGCGCGATGATCGGCAGTCCGGGGGCACGGTCACGCGCCGCACACAGTAGGGAATCCCCGCCTCGCAATGTCAGCGACGCGTCGCCGACCATCACGTCGAACCCATCCTGCGCGACCCGTCGCAGCGCCTCATCGGCGCTCTCCAGCCGGTCAACGTCCAAGCCCCATTCGCGCAGCCAGGCATCGGCAAGCGCGGCGATCGTCCGGCTGCCCTCCACGAGTAGGGCCCTTCCCTGCTGCATCGGCGGGTTCTCCACTGTACGATGCGCCAAAGTTCTTTCACGGCGGCATGGACCATCAATCGCGATGATCGATGCTGCGCGGCTCCCTGTGCCCAAACGCCCGGTACTTGGCCCCCGGCCCTTAGACCTCGCTACTTCGTTACCGCCGCGAGCCGATCCGGCGCGCCGTCTTGGTGCGGACAACTGGAACCGGCGCCACAAGGCACCCGGCAGCAACAGGCTGCTTTTTAGCACATCCTTGGGTCGTCGTAACACGCTAATGATTGTCTTTTGCAACCCTCGCATCAGCAGCAGCTTCTGCCTCGGATGGACAAAACCGCCGCGCCACCAGCCAATTCGACGAACCAGCACGCCGGGCAGTTTCACTGTCGGTGACGCGTGTCGGAAATTCGATCCTCGAGGCCGAATGCGAGCCCTGCGGCCGTCCGGTGCGGCGCCGCGCCGTCTCGCTTGCTGCGGTCGCGCCGGGCCGCCCCATAACAGCATCGCCGCCATTATGGCGCAGCCAGCTTCGGTCAGGCTTGTGGTATCGGGCAAGAACATCATTCTGATGCAACCAGTGGGGTCCCGATGCCGCACTGCAATCGTGGCGCCGGCCATCGCCCGCTCCGCGCGGCGCCACTAAGTCTTTGAGGTTACGCCGGTCGCCTAGCCAGCCGCGGCCGAATGAGCCTGGCACCTCTCCCAAAATAGGAGACATGCCCTTTGCGAGACGCGACGGATTCGCAGAATGCGTCACATCCATCCGCGGCTGCCAAGCCGTCCCCCCACAATAATCCCACGTTATCGTTGAGATTTTAAAATCGCAGGCGCTCAACCAAACTGGCGCACCGGTTGAAACAGGCTTTACGTCCCGCTGCTGCGGCCTAAGGAGCCCGAACCGTGACCCCCTACG
Organism: Alphaproteobacteria bacterium; assembly: GCA_019240125.1. GTDB lineage: Bacteria > Pseudomonadota > Alphaproteobacteria > ATCC43930 > CGMCC-115725 > DATARH01. The sequence goes on along the minus strand of JAFAYW010000122.1, from coordinate 23,539 downwards.
CTTGCGACAGAGCCCGCGACGCGCGCGCGGGGCAGCCCCTATCGGGCGCGCCGCTGAACCCGGCGTGGAGGTGAGCATGCGTCCTCCGGCGCCCGTCGTCAGTGTTGTCATGCCTATCGGCGATCGACGCTACATAGCCGATGCCATGCAGTCGGTGTTGTCGCAGTCATTCGGCAGCCTCGAACTGATCTGCGTTGGTGACGCAAACCATGGCCAGAGCTACGCCATGTGTCAGGCCCTCGCCGATCACCGCACGCACATCCTGCATCAACCGGTGCCGGGGCTGGCGAGAGCACGGAACATCGGCATCGCGGCGGCGCGCGGCGATTTCGTGGCGCTCATCGACAGCACCGATATCTGGGAGCCGGACAAGTTGATGGCGCATGTCATGCACTTGCGGTCGCGTATGCCGGTTGGCATCAGCTATGCCGGTGCCACCCTTATCGATGAAGACGGTATCGCCACAGGTAGGCGTCAGCGGCTCAAGGTGGGGCCGGCAAGGCCGCATGAGGTGTTCTGCGGCAAGGCGATGGGGTCGTGCTCGACGGCGTTCTTTCGGCGCAAGGTTTTCGACGCGATCGCCTATCGCCCGCAGGATGCGGACCACGTCTGTTATTTTGATGAGACGCTGACAGGCCTGATGGAGATCGAATGTTGGACCCGGATCAGTCTCACCACCGATTGGGGGTGCGAAGGGATACCCGGCCTCCTGACCCGCTGTCGTACTCTCGGGTACCGAGTTGTAGGCGATATCGCCCGTGAACAGCAGGCCTGGGGCGCCGTAATCGACAAGCTTGCAGCCCTCCAGCCTGATCTCGTCGCCCGGTATGGCGACGAGGCGCATGCCCGTCTGCTGCGCGCCCTCGCGCGGCGCTGCATACCGGCGTGCGAAGGCCGGCTCGGCCTCGCGCTGCTGCGGGCGGCGCTGACCCGCTTTCCCGGTTTGCTCCTGTCGGAAATAGAAGAGACAGTCGCGACAACCTCCGCCTGCCTGGCGCTCACCGCGCTGCCACGCGCTCTGTCCGACCTTCTGTTTCCTTCGTTTTCCTCGGCGCGGCAGGCGCGTTCCTGATGCCGAAGATGCTGCATCTAGTCGACAAGGTGGCGCTGGACGGGGTGACGCGCACGCTGGCCAGCGTGCTGCCCCGTCTCCAAGGAAGGTGCGAGCATGAACTGCGTCAGCTGACCGCTAATGATGACTTGCAGGCAGGGACACCGGTTGATGCCGTGTGCGTGCATTTCACTGTCTCCTGGGCCAACCTGGCTCACCTGATAGCGCTCCGCCATCGCTTCGCCGGCCGCCTGATCCTGTTTGAGTACACCTATTCCGCGGCCTACGAACGATTATGCACGCCATACCGGCGACAGCTCCGCACGATGCTGCAATTCGCCTACGGGCTCTTCGACATGGTTGTCGCGGTATCGCCCGCCCAGCAAGCCTGGATGGTGAAGGCGGAGCTTGTACCACCGCATCGATTGCGCTTGATCGTTCCGTCAGTCGATCTCTCGCGTTTGCTCGCGCTGCCATTCCCGGCCCGCCATGCCGGACCGCTGCGGCTCGGCGCCTATGGTCCGTTAGTACCGCAGCAGGGTTTTGACCGGCTAGTCGAGGCGATGCGCCTGGTTTCTCCCGATGTCGCGACCCAGCGCATCGCGGGTTTTGGTCCAGAAGCTATCGCCTTGCGGCGCATGGCAGAAAAACTTCCGCATGTGCAACTCGAAGAGGCGGTGGCCGACCCGCAGTATTTCTTGTCAGAGGTAGACGCGATCGCGATCCCGTCGCGCTGGGAGCCAATGGGATTGGTTGCGCTGGAAAGCCGAGCGGCCGCGCGGCCTCTCATCGTCGCCGGGATCGACGGATTGGCCGAGCAGGTATCTCCCGCGTTCGGGCTGGTCGTCAACGCAGACAGCGCCATTGATCTCGCCGATGGGATCGACCGGATGGCCGCCGCCGATTTGCCGGCGATGGCCGCCGCGGCGCGCGCCTCGGTAACAGGCGATGTCGAGCGAGACCTGACGCAATGGCAGGGCCTGATCGAGGAGATTATTGGAGCCGAGCCTTTACTTCGCGCCAGTTAAGGGCACTCTATTCAACCAATGGTTCGCTCGTCGTAATATTCAACTGGCAAAGCAAGAACCTGGCTGGCGGATAGAGGGAGAGCGGCCTATGCCGGTACGCGGCATAACCGCCACGACACAGTTTAAAAACGCGACGCTGCGCTGGGCGGAGCTCGGGCTGATTTTGCTCACCGTCCTGGTGATTTGGCTAGGCATCGCCGGTCGTCTAGTGGCCAATCGTGAGCGCGCCATGGCGGATGCCCGCCATGACGTCAGCAATCTTTCACTCGCTTTGGCACAAAGTACGAGCCGCTTGATCGACACCATCGATCAAGCGTTGATCGCGGCGCGTTCCAGTTACGAACTGGACCCTCAGCATTTTTCGTTTTCACCTTGGGTTCCGGTCCCCAGTGCCGATGGCTCCCGCAACTTCCAGTTCGCGATCATCGACCGCGACGGCATCCTGAGAAAGAGCAGCCGCGAGCCGGTAATCGCACCCGCCGATCTATCCGATCGTGACCACTTCATGATTCATGCGCGAAGTCGCGACGATGTCCTCTACATCAGCAAACCGGTGATCGGCCGTACATCGAACCGCTGGGGCGTTCGGCTGACACGGGCGATTTTCACGGCGAGCGGCGAATTCGATGGTGTCGTCGTAGCCACCATCGATCCCAATTACCTGACCCAATCCTTCGCATCGATTGATGTCGGCTCGCAAGGCACGATTGGCCTGGCTCGAAGCGATGGAGTGTTGCTCGCGGCTCCCCCCTTGTCACATGAGGAACTCAACGCCGCTGCCGTCGGGCCGGCGCTTCTGGAAATGGCATCATCCGGCAACCCGGACGATACAACGATGCTGCAGGGGCCCATCGGCACGGTCGAACGGATCGTCAGTGTGCGGGTGATCCCGAATGTTTCGCTGCTCGTTTTCGTCGCTGAGTCGGTCGATGACGTGCTCGTAGATTACCTCGCGACGCGCCGGGTTTATCTCCTGCTCGGCCTCAGCATGACGATCTTGATTGTGGCCATTGCGTTGGTGTCGGCGGGCTCACGGGCCCAGCTCGTCCAAACGCGCCGCCTCCTGGCAATCGGGCTCGAAAACATGGACCGCGGCATCATCATGCTGGATGCGAACCGACGCATCCTGGTAAGCAACCGCGTGCTTGCCGAACTCTGGGGCCTGCCCCCCGAGGCATTGTCGGATGAACCCGATCTCGAGACCGCGGTGGCTCTTGCCACGAACCCGATGGCACGCGCCGAAGCGGAGTCTCTGCTCCACCTGGAAAAAGCCGACGGCGAGGTGCCCCGCACCACCGAATGGGTCCATGACGACGATCGGGTGATCGAGGTGTCGGCGACGGCCCTTGAGGGCGGCGGCACGGTAGCGACGTTTGCCGACGTTACCGAGCGCAAGCGGAGCGAGGCCGCGGCCGCGGCCGCACGCAGCGCCGCAGCGGCCGCCGTTCGCGCCCGCGAGGAGTTTCTTGCCTCCGTCAGCCCCGAGGTCAGGACACCAATCAACGCCGTGATTGGCTTGGCGGAGCGTCTGCTCAACAGCGATCTTGCACCCGATCAGGCACGTTTCGCGACGATCGTGCGGGACGCGGCGGTGACAGCCCGCGATGCAGCCGAGGCCGCTTTCCGCGCCCGTGCCGGCTTTCTCGCGATGATGAGCCATGAGATACGCACGCCGCTCAATGCCGTGATCGGCATGGCGGGTCTTCTCCTCGATAGCCCGCTGACCCAGGAGCAGATCCAATTCGCGACGGTACTTCGCGATGCTGGCGAAGGTTTATTGCAGATCATCAACGACATTCTCGATTTCTCGCGCCTCGAGGCTGGCGCCCTGCTTTTCGAGAATATCGACTTTGATCTGCAGCAGCTCGTCGACGGCGTGATCAGCGTCATGAACATCAAAGCGCAAGAACGCGGCCTGCGCCTGGGCGCTGTAGTTGACAGAAACGCACCTCGCTTCCTCGCCGGAGATCCCGGCAGGGTCCGGCAGGTCTTGTTCAATATCATCGGCAATGCGATCAAGTTTACCGAAGCGGGCGAGGTCCGCCTCGAAATCACAGCCACCGAGCACACCGATACCGAACGGACTGATACCGCGCCGGCCGCCGCCAAGGTCCAACTGCAGTTCGCCATCACGGATACCGGTATTGGTATCGCCCGCGAGGCCATGCCTCTTCTGTTCCGTGAGTTCAGCCAGGTCGACAGTTCGATATCGCGGCGGTTCGGTGGCACCGGTCTCGGCCTGGCCATCTGCAAACGGCTGGTCGAGCGCATGGGCGGTACGATCGGCGTCGAGAGCGAATTGGGGATCGGCTCGCGCTTTCATTTTGATCTGCGGCTCGGCATCGGCGCTGCGCCAGCCATCGAACCAATAGGTCCGGCGCAACTGACACCGCCTTCATCGCGGCTGCGCATCCTGCTCGCAGAAGATAACGTGTCCAATCAGTTGCTCGCGATGACATTGTTGCAGCGCATGGGTCATCGGGTTGACGCCGTAGCAAATGGGGCGGAAGCGATCGAGGCGATCCGGCTGGCACCTTACGATCTGGTTTTCATGGACATGATGATGCCGCTGGTGAACGGCCTCGATGCCACCCGCGAGGTGCGCAAGATGCCGTCACCGGCGGGCACCATTCCGATCGTCGCCATGACGGCCAACGCGTTCCGACACGACGAAATGGCCTGTCTGGCGGCGGGGATGAATGGGTTCATCAGCAAACCGATTTCCGTCGACCGATTACGCGACGTCATCGGCCGCGTGCTGCGCGAGCCGGGCAACCCGCCTTCCAGCAACTTGCTGCCGCCGGACGTTTTGCACGAGCTGCTCATCGAAGCGCGTCAGCACATCGAGAGCGCCCGCGCAGCGTCAAACCGTGGCGATCTCGCGGCCGCGGCAGCCTATCTTACCGACCTGCAGGATATCGTGGAGACCGCTGGTGCGCTGACGCTTGCAACCACGTGCGAGGAAGCAATCGTGGCCGCCACTCGCCCTCAGCCGGTAACCCTGGAGCAATTCCGTACGTTACTGACATTGCTGGAGCAGCAGCTCGATCAGCTTGTGCCAGATCAGGTCGGCTAGGCGAGAACGCATTCCTCGGCATCCTGCGGCGTGACACCAGGATGGCTACGCAGCAGCGTCGTCATCTCGGCAGCGGGACACGGCTTACCGTAACGATAGCCTTGCGCTTCGTCGCAACCCATGTCGAAGAGAAACTTCGCTGCCGCGTCTGTCTCGACCCCCTCGGCGATTACCGTGATCCCGAGGTCATGCCCCATCTGCACGGCCGCATGCACCACCGCCACATTGCGGCTGTCCGACAGGATCGGCAGCACGAGTTCCTGAGCGACCTTGAGGTGGTCCACCGGGAATGCGGTCAGATAGGCCAGTGGTGAATAGCCCGTCCCAAAATCATCGATGGCAACCCGGAAGCCCCGTGCCTTGAACCGCGCGAGCACATCGCCGTGCTGACCCGTCGTCTCCATCAGAACCGACTCGGTCAGTTCAATCTCGATCTGGCGTGGCGGCACCTGCCAGCGAACCGCGCTCGCGACAAAGTCGTGCTCGAGAGTTGGCGAGCGGAATTGCACGGCCGACACATTGATGGCGATGGTCGGGGGTGCGATGCCCTGATCGTCCCAAACCCGCATTTGGCGGCATGCCTCGTCAAAGACCCATGCACCAAGCTCGATGATGCTGCCGCTTTCTTCGGCGATCGGGATAAACACAGTCGGGCTGATTGGACCCCGCACGGGGTGCGTCCAACGCACCAGCGCTTCGACACCGATGATCCGTCCGCTGTCGAGTGACACTTGCGGCTGGTAGTACACCACGAGTTCCCGACGCTTGATTGCGCCCCGCAGGTCTTCATCGATGATGACGCGATCGTGGACTGCTCGGTCGAGTTCGCTGGTGTGGAAATGATGCTGGTTGCGGCCGTTTTCCTTGGCTCTGTAAAGGGCTAGTTCGGCGTGCATGACCAACGCCTCCGGAGATATCCGGCCGGGTTCGGCGATGGCAATTCCGATGCTTGCCGTGACGTGCCAGTCATGACCTTCAATCGCATCAAGGGACGCGAGTTTCGCGGCGATCCGCTCCGCCAGAGCGGCAGCATCGCCCGCCTGTGAAATTCCAGTCAGGATAATGCCAAATTCATCGCCACCCAACCGCGCGACGATGTCGGTGTCACGCACGGCTTTCACCAGGGATTCGCCCACCGCCCTCAGAAATGCGTCGCCAACCGGATGCCCCAGCGTGTCATTGACATGCCGGAAATGGTCAAGGTCTATCAGCAGGAGCGCGAAGCTGCGGCCACGACTGGGAGCCTCACAACGCAAGGCCAGTTGTGCGAGCAGCACCTGCCGGTTGCTGAGCCCGGTCAGCAAGTCTGTCTCGGCAAGCGACGCAATCCGCCGATGCGCCGCCGATAATTTAGTGCCTCCCAGACGCAGAGTGATGACGACAGCGAGTGTGGCAAGCAATCCGGCCACAAGCACCAGCGCAGCACGCTGGTGATGCGCGACCGCCCAGCCGGGTATCGGTGTCACGACCAGTGCCAGTTGGCGATCGGCGATGGTGACCGTGCCGGTCCAGCGGTAATCGCCGGCATTCTCCGCAAAGACACCGAGGCGCATTGGCGTGGTGCGGATGCTGGACTGCAGCGTATAGGCCGCCTCGTCGGCGGCTTTATCCGGAAAAATCGTGAGGTCAAACGGCGTCTTTACCCCTGCCAATGCTGTTTCAACCAGCCGCGAGATCTGGAATGTCGCACTGACAAATCCGCGCAGTGGGGGTTGACCGTTCGCATCCTTTGCGCCGCCTTTCACATGCACGGGCAGAACAACGAAGATACCGGTGCGGTCGCCATTGCCGCTCCGCAGCTTGATGATTGGCGAGGCTGCCATCTTGCCGGTTTCGCGAGCGCGATCGAGAGGATCGCGGCGATCCGGCTGACCAAGATCCAACCCATAGACGAGGCCGGCATCGGCGATGCCGTTGATGAAATATTTTGGAAAATATTCCGGACGTGAGGGGCTTGCCACCAAGCCATCGCCCGGCGCTGAATCGACGACACGGTAACCGGGCAGGCCCTCCTGAACGGCTTGCTGTTCGTGCAAGCTGCGATTGTCCGACGTGACGATCGGCGCCCAGGAGAGGTTATGGATGGCCGTGTTGTCGGCCAGCAGGTGATTGGTGAACTCGGTGAACTCGTCGCGAGCAACATCGAACGCACTCGCCTCGAAGAATGCTTGTACCGCACCCAATTTTGAAAGCGACTGCTCGATTCCACTTTGCAGCAGTGCGGCGTGATTGGCCGCGCGCGTCCTTATCTCCTGCCACGCCGCAGCTTCTTCGACCTGTTCCGCGACTGCCCAGCTCAGAAGGGTCAGCGATACGCCGATAATGGCAGCGGCAACCGCGGGTCCCCGTACCAATCGTTTTACAAAGCTCCAGCGCACACAAAGACAGTCCTGCACCGCTATACGCAGGCGCCGGCTGAACGCCGGCGCAGTGACGGCATCACCTGGAGGACATTCGGGGATGCCAGTCGCTGACGCTCGTGCGTCGGGCTTGTAAGGTATGACGGCGGACATGGGCGGGGCTCATGAGCTAATGAGGTACCCGCCTTCTTCAAGCCCTGGGCCAACTATGGCCGACCACATGTTCGCGAGATTACGGCTGGTTTGCGATGACCGGGTCGTCGCGTGGTGACCCGAATTGAATGGGGTCACCCATTTCGCATGGCTGCGGGATGCAATATGCGACGCTATGATGGCACGGATTTGCCGGTCCCGGCAGCACGTGCAATCAGCTCATTCACAATTTCAGCCAACTCGTCAGCACCAAATGGTTTGGCGAGTGAGGCTTGTGCCCCGAGTTCCCTGGCGGCGCGCAAATAGACGTCGGGTGTACCGCCCGAAATCGCCAGGATCGGTATATCCGGGAACTCGTGGTGTAGTTCGCGGATCGTTTCGATACCCTCTTTATCGGGCATGACGAGATCGGTGATGACCAGATCCGGCTGGGCTTGGCGTACCTTCTCGATCCCCGCCTGTCCGCCCGGTGCCTGTCGTACAGAATGGCCGGCATCGTTAAGGATAAGTGTTACCAACCTTCGCATCTGCGGGTCATCATCGATGATCAGAATGTTGGCCACGCTGCACTCCTCCCTGTGCGCACGCTCAACCCCGTCCTCCCGTATCCGCTACTGTTTGATCCAGGGCCGCGCGACAAGCAGCGGCCAATTCCTCCCGACGATACGGCTTACTCAATAATCGCACGCCCGGCGGGGGTTCGCCATCGCCCATCACCCGAACCTCCGGGAATCCCGAGGTCAAAACCACCTGCACCCCGGGCCATCGCTCCATCACCAATTTGGCCAATTCGATACCATCGATATCTCCCGGCATGACGATGTCTGTGAAAAGCAGATCCACGTCTTCACGCTGCAGAATGTCGAGTGCCGCCGCCGCACGGTCGCATTCAAGGACGCGATAGTTCATCTCGCGCAACTGCTGCACGACAACCCGCCGCATACCCGCGTTGTCTTCGACCACCAGGATGGCTTCTCCGCCGCCGGTCAGCGCAGTCTGCGGCGGCACCACTGGCGCCGCCGCCTTCGCAGCAGACGCGCGGGGTAGGTACAAGCGGAACGTCGTTCCGACGCCTTCCTCGCTGTAAACGCTGACATGGCCGCCCGACTGCTTCAGGAAACCGAACACCATACTGAGACCGAGCCCAGTTCCCTTTCCCGGTTCCTTTGTTGTGAAGAAGGGGTCGAAGGCCTGGCTGATGACCTCCTGCGACCTGCCGGCTCCGGTATCGCTGACTTCAACCATGACAAATTCGCCGGGAACCACGTCTTGATGGTCCGCGGCATAGTCTTCGTCGAGATAACGGTTTTCAGTACGTATGATCAGCCGTCCGCCGCGCGGCATCGCATCTCGAGAGTTGGTCGCGAGGTTCGTCAGGCTCGCTTCAAGCTGCGCCGGATCGGCCTCCACCTCCCAGATTTCACGCGCGAGATGCAACGTGATCTCGATGTTCTCGCCCAGCACACGATGCAACAGCCTGACGAGGTCACTGATCAGCTCGTTTACCCTGAGGAGAACCGGCCGCAGCGGCTGGCGCCGCGCAAAAGCCAAAAGGCGGCGTGTCAGGTCGGCGCCGCGCCAGGCTGCTTCCTGGGCCTCGGCGATCGTGCTGGCGAGCAGCTCATCGTCGTCACGGACGCGGCGGCGCGCGATATCGAGATTGCCAATGATGATCCCAAGCAGATTATTGAAATCATGCGCCATCCCGCCGGTCAGGTTGCCGATTGCCTCCATTTTCTGCGCCTGCCGCAGCTGGTCCTCGACGCGGCGATACTCGCTGACATCGTCGGCGATACCGAGGACAACCTGTTCTCCCGAGGCCACTTCGCCCAGACGCATCACCAGCACCCGCGCGCGCACGATTTGCCCTGATTTGGTGCGATACCGCTTGTCGCGCGGCTGCCATGTCGTTGTGGTGGACGCTGGATCGTCAATAAGCGGGTAGCCGACATCCTCGGCAACGGCAAACTCGTCCCGATGACGCCCAATCAGTTCCTCGGCGGTGTAGCCAAGCAACCGGCAAAATGCGGCGTTCACCCGGACGAACCGATAATCATCCGCCGTTGCCAAGACCATCCCGATAGGATTGTCGTCGAAGATGCGGCGGAACTGATCCTCGGTGCGGCGCCATTCGGTGATGTCGTGGATGATGCCAATCACCGAGACTGGGCGATCCGCTTCGTCCCGGTGGACCTCCATCTCACGATACAAAACCCGCACGCCGCCGTCCGGCCGCGTGATCCGGTATTCCATCGGCGGTGGCGCGACGCCATTGCCGGCCTCCTCCCGCGCCTGCCGCGCCGCCTCGACATCATCGGGATGAACCAGATGGTCGAAATTGTTGGTCGTCGGCACATAGTCGCGGGCGATGCCGAGGATCTCGTACGTTTCGTCGGACCAGCGCATCTGATGCGAGCGCAGATCCCAGATAAAGCTGCCGGTATGTGCGATATGCTGCGCTCGCCGGAGCTGCAATTCGCTCTCCTGTAGCCCTGCTATCGTGTCTTCCAGCTGTCGCCGCGCGTGGAGGAGGTGTTCTTCCGCCTCCTTTCGGGCGGAGATATCGACGATGGCGGCAACCACGAAAAGGCCGTCATTCGTCTCGACCGGCGTCAGCGCGATTTCCAGCGGGATCTCGCTGCCGTCTTTATGAATGCCGTACAGATCGCGTCCGGCGCCCATCGGTCGCGGCTGCGGATCGGCGAGGAAACCGCGCCTCAGGTTAGGGTGATAATCGCGCTGCCGTTCCGGAACGAGCATCTCGACCGGCTGTTCCAACAGCTCGGCGCGGGAGTACCCGAACAGCTTTTCGGCGGGCGCGTTGACCAGCTTTATGCGCCCGGCGGCGTCAACCACCAGCGTCGCGGTCGGCCCCGCCTCGATGATGCGACGAACCCGGTCCTCGCTGGCGCGGATCTGTTGCGCGCTGTGCTGCAATTCAATCGCTTCCTCGTGCAGCAGCGAAGCAACATCGTCGATTTCCCGGATACCGGTCGCATCCAGGGGGCCAAGCGCCGCATCCGTACTTCCCGTAGCGAAGTCGCGCAGGGCCAAGATGGGATTTGCTATCCTTCGAGCGGCAAAAGCGGCAAAGAGGAGGCTTCCCATCAGTACAAAGGCTCCGACCGCCAACGTACCGAGTGCCTGCCTGACGAACGGCCCTGTCAGTTCGTTGCGCGGCACGCCGATTGCGACGGCCCAGCCGTGTTTCGGGCCGTGCGCGAAGGCCGCCAGGACCGGCACACCGTCGCGTGACGTCGTGTCGACGATCCCCTCTGGCATATCAAGCGACGAGAGCATGCCGGGCGACACCGGGCGCCCGACTTCCTTGTCGCCGTTCGGCAGTCGCGCGACCGTCAGACCGCGACGGTCGATGATCCCTGCGACCCAGGTCCTCGGGAGGTTCTGGTCCGCGATGACATCCGCGAACGCTTCGAGCCGCGGGTTCATCGACAGGATATAGAGGATCTTGCCGGTCGCATCCTTGATCGGGATATCAACGGCAACCAGCTCGCGTCCCGACCGCGTCCCATTGAACAGATCAGATATTTGCGCGCGGCCGCTCTGCACCGCCTTCCGCAACGACATCAGATCAGACCGGACAGGCAATGGCGCGCCCGCCGGCACCCGGGTGTTCATCACCATCTGGCCGTCGGGGCGCAACACCAAGATGCTCTCGACGGCACCCTGCTCGGAGATCAGCTCATCGGCGCGGCGGCGGAACCCGTCTAGATCGCCTTCACGCAGGGCCTGCGATGTGGCGAGCGCCTGCAGCATCTGGACATGAGCTTCTAATGCCAGGTCGACAGAAGCCGACATGCCGCGTGCCAGGGTGAGGGTTTCCTGGCCAACAACGCCAACGTTGTTGCTGTACTGGAGGTACTGCTCGGCGGCCAGTAAAGCCAGCAGCGGCAGCACGCATCCCAGTACCAGCCAGCCAAGGCGCCACCGCAGCGACCTGGCGCGATATCGAACCCCCAAAGCTGGCGCGCGGGCGCCATGTACGCACACAGTTTGCAACCCGTCCCATGTGAAACCGGCGTGAAAAGATGATACTCCGAAATGAGGATACCAATAACTCACGTTTTCGAACGCCGACCGACAATCTTGGACATTAGTCACATATGGTTTCGCAAAATGGTGCACTTCGTCTCCCATTCTGCAAATCGCCCGCAATTTGCGATACGAGAGAAAAGCCCGTTAAAACCGGTAAGTCGTTGATATGTGTAAGTTGAAACAGATAAATCACCTTGGCGCGCCAATTGAGAGAAGGGCGGCAGTTCCATCGCGGCTGCGAGCGCCCACCTGGGCTCCCGCATCCGCCGGCCAGACGAGGTTGGGATGCCGTCCGACTCTTCATTCGTTCGATTGGCGAGCGCCGCGGCGGCTTCCTCCACGATCGTTGCCCCGGTAGGGTCAAGGAAGGCAGCCACCATCCGTATATTGATGGTGGCCATTGACGCCGGCGGTTGGGGCGCGGCGCGCCTGCCTCGCGAACTCTCGCGTGCCGGCGCGTCGGTCGCCGTGGTGTGCCCGACGGGAAATCCCCTCGCCGCGACACGGTTTGTCGAGCGTCACTTCCGACTGCCGGCATTGCGCTCGGCCCGGACGATCGCGGCGCGTCTGACGGCTGCCGTCAAGGAGTGGCAGCCGCAGTTGATCATTCCCGCCGACGAACAGGTCGTCGCTGTTTTGCATCGGTTGGTCGGGCGGGGCGCGCATCCCGACGGTCTCGATGCCGCCACCCTCGCCCTGGTGGCGACCTCGCTGGGGCGCTCCAAAAAATCCGATGCGATGCTCTCGCGCCGCCGCCTCCTCGATTTCGCTCGCCGTGCCGGATTGCGGGTACTGCCGGACAGCGTCGACCTGGAGGTGGTCACCGCATCGGCCGATGACAGTTTCGCCACCGATTGGCAGCAATCCCGTGGCGCGGCCGGGGAAACCGTCGCGTTATGCCATAAGGGTATCGGTACAGGTGTATCGACGCCGAGCTTAGCCCAGCGCGGCCGGGCTCTGATCGTGCAGTTGACGCAGTGGATGCGAGGCGAGCGACCGTCACCGCGAACGACGGAGATCATGCGGGGGACATTGGCGACATATTGCGTGGCAGCGTGGCGCGGCCGCGTGCTCGCCGGTTTCGCCGCCCTGCCCGAGCACACCGCGGCGCATCGTGGCGCGCAACCAGTCGTGCGAATTTGTCAGCATACCGAATTGGCGAAGAGCGTCGGCTCTCTCGTTACCGCGCTCGGCGCAAGCGGCCTCATCGCGTTCGATTTTGTCATCGAAGCCGGGAGCGGGCGCGGCTACCTGACCGCCGGTCACCCCTGCCCGACTCAGTTCTTCCACCTCGGGCCCCGCGCGGGCGCAAACCTCGCTGCCGCGTTGGTGCAAGCCAGTGCCGGAGTGGCCATCCATGAGACAGCGCCTGAGCTGCTCGCCGCGCGGTTCGCGCAAGCGTGGCTTCACCACGACGACGCGCAGGCCGCACAACCCGATCTGGATGTGCCTTGGGACGATCCGGAACTACTCCGCCAGCTTCGGCCGCGGATGCGCCAGCAGGCGAGTGAAGCAGTCTCGCAGCAGGGAACCCGCCGTTCACCGACGCAGCAGGCGCCGCGCGACGCCGACGCCGACCAACGCGCCTTGGCGCCCGGTTGATCTGCGTCACCGACCACGCCCCGAACGACACCAACACAGACAAATCCACACACTAATCAACACCATTTCCTACACCGCCAGCCTTACACAGTCCATTCGCTGAGCTTTGAGAGCTAAGCCAACCGATACCCCAGAAGGAAGATGACACCATGACAACCGCCCTCACTCATCGTTCACTCGGCTCGACGGAACTGCCGATCCAGCTGGCCGCCACAGCGGCGAACACCGGAGCTTTGCGCATCCTGGTGCTTGCCAACGACATGATGTCGGACGCCAGCACAGTGTCGGCGCTGACGGCGCAAGGCTGCGCGGCCGTGCAGGCGAGCTCAATCGACGAAGCCCTGACACTGCTCACCACCGACACCTTTACGGCCATCGTCGTTGATATTCGGCCGGACCTGCTGGGGCATCAGGCAGTGTGCAAGCTGCGCATGGCACAAATCGAGCTGCCGGTGCTTCTCGTGTCGGCACGGTCTGCCGCCGATGCGGTGCAGCGGGCTCGCGATGTCGGCGCCGATGACGTTGCGGTGCTGCCGCTCGACCCGATGACCCTCACTGCCCGGCTGACTGCTCTGGTACAGCGCAACGGCACCGCGGCGCAGACCCAGACCGTTCAGGTCGGCCGTCTGGAGATCGATCTGGTCGACCATGATGCGCGTGTGGGTGGTCGCTCGATCGCGCTTGCCGCCGATGAGTATCGCGCTCTGCGGGTCTTGGCCTCGCATGATGGCGCGCCGGTGCGCAACAGCGCGATCTGCGTCAGGGCCGGGACCTCTGCGCGGGGCGATGACACAGTGACGCGTCTGCGCCGCAAGCTGGCACGCGCCGGGGTCGGCGAGTTGATCGGGAATGTGCGCGGTGTCGGTTTTTCGCTGGGCGGCGGCTGCAAGGTGTCGCGCCGTCGGACCGTTGCCCTGAAGCGCGCCGCCTGAGACGGGCACCACCACGAGGACCGAGGGGAACCGTAATGCGTGGTCTAGGCCTGTTGATCGAACTTGCACGCCGGCAGGCCGATGAGCGGCGCGCCAGCCTGGCGCTGATCGGGCGCGCCAAGGCCGATGTCGATGCCGCCTGTGCGGCGCACGACCAGCGCGAGCGTGAGGAAGCTGCCATCGCCATCAATGATCCGGCTGTTCTGGTGACCCGCGACGCCTGGTCACGGAACGACGCCCGTACCCGGGCAACGCTGCACTCACGCAGCGCCGAGCTGGCGCGGCTCGAAAGCGGCGCCCGCGATGCTCTCCGCGCAGCGTTCGCCGACATGAAGCGCCTTGAGGTAGCGCGCGACGCAGGGCTTCGACAGGAGCGCACCCAGGCGATGCGCCGAGCCGACATGCTCGCCGCGGAAGCCTTCGCGGCGACCGGCCGGCTCGCCAGTTGAGCCCATCGACCATTCAAACCCCTTTATTCAAGAACCTTTTGCCCGAGGACATCATGACGCTGGATCAGGAGTTGCAGAAAAATATCTCTTTCTTTGGTATCGATAGCGACACACGCTCAGCATTGAGCGAAATCACCGCAATCATTCAAAAGGTGCTGCCAACCGCCTTGGCCGAATTCTACAAACACGTCGGCAACTGGCCGAATCTCGTTGCGATGTTTGGCGATACGTCCGACAAGATCGCCGCTGTAACGGCGCACGCGCGCGCCGCCCAGGAGCGGCATTGGCAAACCCTTTTTTCCGGCACTTTTGACGAAGCTTATATCGCTTCCGCGCGCAAGATCGGCCAGACGCACAGCCGTATTGGCCTGGAGCCGTCTTGGTATATCGGTGGCTACACTTTCATGATGAGCCACCTCTACGACGCGATCTCGCACGCTTATAGCAGCCGCTTAAACCCGAAAGACGCGCAGGACAGAGCCGCCCGCACACTGAAAGCTGTGAATCAGGCAATCATGTTGGATATGAGCCTCGCGGTCTCGGTATATTACGACGAGAACAAGAAAAGCTATGACGTAAAAATGGCACGCCTCGCCGACGATTTTGAAACGTCGGTACAAAGCGTCGTCGATTCCGTCATGGCGTCCGCTTCATCCATACAGCGCAACGCCGATACGATGAGCGCCTCGGCCGAGGAGACATCGCGCCGCACGACCGCTGTCGCGGCCGCGACAGCGCAGGCGACAACGAATGTCCAAACTGTTGCTACCGCCTCGGAGCAGCTTGCCGCCTCCAGCCATGAAATCGGCGATCAGATGAACAAGGCAAATCAGATCTCCGACAAGGCTGTTGAGGAGGCAACCAAAGCCGATTCAACCGTTGAAGGCCTGTCGAACGCGGCGCAGAAGATCGGCGATGTCGTCGCGCTCATCCAGCAGATCGCCGGCCAGACCAATCTCCTGGCGCTGAATGCCACGATCGAGGCCGCCCGCGCCGGCGAAGCGGGAAAAGGCTTCTCGGTTGTCGCCAGCGAGGTGAAATCGCTGGCCAACCAGACCGCCAAAGCCACCGAGGAGATCGGCAGCCAGGTAACCAGCATACAAACCGCGACAGCCGGCACCGTCGATGCGATCCGCCACATTGGCAGCACCATCAGTCAGATTAAGCACATTTCCACCAGCATCGCCGCGGCCGTACAGCAGCAAAGCGCGGCTACCAGCGAGATCTCCCGCAACGTGCATCAGGTTTCCCAGGGCACATTCGAGATATCCGGCAACACCTCGGGGGTCACCGAGGCGGCCCGAAGCACCGGAGAAGGTGCGGCTCAGGTACTGCACGAGTCGGAACAGCTCGCGTCGCAAGCCGCCCGGCTCCGCTCCGAAGTCGCGCATTTCCTGACGTCACTCAAGGCCGCCTGATCGCAATGGCGCAGGTTGGCGAGGCTGCAGCGCGGAGCGATAGGGTCAGGTTTCGGGCAGCCCGGTAACCTCGACCCGCAGGGCGCCGCGGCCTTCCGGGCGCAGGTCGAACACAAGATCGGCACCGGCGGCGACGTGATCGCCATTGGTGCGATATTCCGCGGGTTGTTCGGTCGGCAACTGCAGAACGTAGTGCAGGACCGCGCCGGCCTGAATCTCTCGGATTGCCGCGTCCTGCGACACCCCGCTGGCGCCGACAACCGATTGCAGCGTCAGGCTGACAAGTTCGTTTAGCGGTTTGCGCACGCTCTTAGCGGCCCGCTCGAGCTTGCGGCTCAACTCCCGGATGTCTTGCTTACCACCGGACCAGGTGAGCAGCTCGCGCCCGGCCAATTTCACGACAACCTTGCCCATTCCTCTCCCCGGTTCTGCGGCCCGAACTTGTACCACGTTACCCGGCAAAATCGCCGCCGAGCGGCGGCGCCGGTTGCGCCCGCCAGCGCCCCGACGCAAGCTCCAGTTTGCGGGGGCGAGCGACATCGCCCTCCGCCCTTGGCCAGCCGCGGCAAGCGGGAGGATTGTGATGATCGTTTTGCGCAATGGCCGGCTGATCGATGGCACCGGCGCGGCGCCGATCGCGGGGACCACGGTCACGCTCCAGGGCAACCGTATCTGCGATATCACCACGCACAGCCAGAGCGACTTCCCGCCCGACGCGCAGATCATCGACGTGGCGGGCAAAACGATCCTGCCTGGGCTGATCGACTGCCACGACCACATGGCCAATCATAAATACGACCTGGCGCATCGCTGGGGCATCGACGAGCCCGCGAGCACCCGTCACCTGCGCACTGCCGCGGTCCTGCGCGACACATTGACGATGGGCTATACCAGCGTGCGTGACGCCGCCGGGCTCGATATCGGCTTCAAGCAGGCGATCGCGGAGGGGCTGATCGCGGGTCCACGTCTGGTACTGTCGCTGTCGATCATCTCGCCGATCGGCGGCATCGGCGACCGCGTCAGCCCATCCGGACATTCGCCGCATCTGCACGGCGATTGCTGCTGCGTCACGCCAAACGACCCGCTGCTGCCGGAGAGCGTCGTCGAAACTCTGGCCGATATCCGACCGGTGGTGCGCCGCATGGTGCGTGCCGGTGCCGACGTCATCAAATGCGCCACCACCGGCGGCGCCAGCTCGCGCCCGGGACATGGCCCTCGCGATGGCGCCTTCAACCTCGATGAGATGCAGGCGCTGGTCGATGAGGCGCATACGCTCGACCGCCGCGTGATGTGCCACGCGCTCGGCGGGCGTGGGCTCGATGTCGCGATTGCGGCCGGCGTCGACTCGATCGAGCACGGCACATACCTGAACGAAGACTCGCGTCATCTCGAGCGCATGGCCGAGCAGGGCATTTTCTTTGTCCCGACGTTGCTGGTTTATGAGTACCACCGCAAATCGCTGGCGACGCACGTGCGCGAGCGCGCGCAGCACCTCCACGAACATCACGTCGCCAGTATTAAGCGGGCGATGTCGTTGGGCGTCCGGGTTGTTGCCGGCACCGATGCGGGGGGCCACGGCCATCCCGCTAATGCGGGCGAACTGCGTTGTCTGGTCGAAGCCGGCCTCACCCCGATGCAGGCGCTACAGGCCGGCACCGGATGGGCCGCCGAATGCCTCGGCCAGCAAGACGAGCTGGGCACGCTCGCGGTCGGCCAACTCGCCGATCTCGTCGTCGTCGATGGCGATCCGCTTGCCGATATCGGCATCCTGTGCGACCCGCGGCGGATCGCGCTCGTCATCAAGGACGGCGCGATCGCCGCGCAGCGCATCAGTGCTGAGGGAGTCTAAAGACCCGGGAATATGCGAGGCCAGCTCGCCTCCTGGCTGCGTGAGGGCAGCCGATCCCCATGATCTTGAGGGTCAGCTTCCCCGGCTCTGCACTCACGCGCAGGTTCGGCTCGCCGTTGCAGACAGGGTAGATCGACGGGGGCGGATTGCTGTGCCGCCCATACATCCTGCAAAGTCATCGCCACGTCCTCCATTGAGCAACATGGAAACAAAAAAGCCGCCGAACCCCACAAGGGCGTCCGGCGGCGCTGGATCTAGGCAGCGCGTCAGCGCGATTCAAGCATCAGGCGTCTTGCAGTTCGTCCATCAGTTCTTCTTTGCGCGCCGCCATCTTGGCACCTAGTGCCTCGAGATCGAGATCGGTGCGGTCGAGCTCGGGAAAGAGCTCTTCCTCCTCCTCGCGGACGTGGTGCTTGATCTGCTCACCGAGCACCCGAACCTTGGCGTCGAAAAGCTCTTCGCCGACTTCCATCTCCTCGATCTCGGCGATCAGTTTCTTGGCGCTGGCATGCTCAACAACGGCTTCGTCGAGCAGGTCGTTATCTCCGGTCGCCCGCCTCGCCGCCGGGTAGAAGATTTCTTCCTCAATCTGGGCGTGGACCGTCAACGCCATGCATATCTTCTGAGCCAGCTCCTCCTTGGCCCTGTCGTTCTTTGCCTCGTCAAAACTATCGAAATACTCCTCGACCTCTCGGTGATCCTGCTCAAGGAGTTGGACGGCACTGACGCCCTTTGTTTTTGTCTGGGTTTGGCTTGATTTTCCACGACGAGCTTTTCTCTCGGCCGTATTTTTAGCTTTGCTCTTTGCGGTCGTCGGCATGTTGCTGTTCTCCTGATAGGAAGTCTTGCAGGGTATTACGGCAGATCAACCGCCATGACCGGGGTCGGGTTCCAACCGGCCTCTCCAGTCTCCATTGAACGATTCTAAAAAAGCTGCGTTGTTCCGACGGGAACGAGTTTCGCGGCAACTCCGGCGTCTCAGCTCCGGCGCCTCAGGCGCCCGCCTGAAACTCGAGGGGAACATCATTTTTGACGTGAGGAGAGAGCAGCATGGCTCGACGGACTTCAGCCAAAGGCCAGGGCAACGGTGAGGGTAGCGTACAGTTTGGCGACCAGACCGTGACGCGCGGCGAGGGCGGTGAAACGCATCAGGTGGCCGGCGGCGATGTGCCGGTCCTGACGACGCAGCAGGGCATCCCGGTTTCCGATGACCAGAACTCGCTCAGGATCGGCCGTCGCGGGCCGACAGCGCTCGAGGACTTCCATTTCCGGGAAAAGATTTTCCATTTCGACCATGAGCGTATCCCGGAGCGGGTCGTGCATGCGCGCGGCTATGGCGCACACGGGTTTTTCGAGACCTACGAGCCGCTGACCGACATTACCCGCGCCGATATTTTCCAGCGCGCCGGCGAAAAGACGCCGGCTTTCGTCCGCTTCTCAACAGTGGCAGGCTCGTTGGGTTCGCCCGACCTCGCCCGCGACGTGCGCGGCTTTGCGGTCAAGCTCTACACGAAGGAGGGCAACTGGGACATCGTCGGCAACAACATCCCGGTGTTCTTCATCCAGGACGCGATCAAGTTCCCCGATCTGATCCATTCCGTGAAGGAGGAGCCGGATCGCGGCTTTCCTCAGGCGCAGTCCGCGCATGACAATTTCTGGGACTTCATCTCGCTGAGCCCAGAAGCCACGCACATGGCGCTGTGGGTGATGTCGGATCGCGCCATCCCGCGCTCGTTCCGCTTTATGGAAGGCTTTGGCGTGCACACCTTCCGGCTGGTCAATGCCGAGGGCAAGTCTACCTTCGTCAAATTCCACTGGAAGCCGAAGCTTGGCATGCAGTCGGTGGTGTGGAACGAGGCGCTGAAGATCAACGGCGCCGATCCCGATTTCCACCGTCGCGATCTCTATGACGCGATTACCTCGGGCGATTTCCCGGAATGGGAACTCGGTCTGCAAGTGTTCGATGAGGAATTTGCCGACAAGTTCCAATTCGATGTGCTCGACGCGACCAAGCTCATCCCCGAGGAACTGGTACCGATCCGGCTTGTCGGTCGGCTGGTCCTCGACCGCATGGCCGACAATGTTTTTTCCGAGATCGAGCAGGTCGCGTTCTGCACGCAGAATGTCGTGCCCGGGGTCGATTTCAGCAACGACCCGCTGCTGCAGGGCCGCAATTTCTCCTATCTCGACACGCAGCTAAAGCGTCTCGGCAGCCCCAATTTCACCTACCTGCCGATAAACGCGCCGAAATGCCCGTTCGCCCATTTCCAGCGCGACGGTCACATGGCGGTGGCGGTGCCGCAGGGCCGCGCCAATTACGAGCCGAACTCCTGGGGCGGAGCGGCTGGAGGCCCGCGGGAGGCGCCGCAGCAGGGCTTCCACTCCTATCCGGCGGAAGAGACCGGGCTGAAGGAGCGAGTGCGATCGGAAACCTTCGCGGATCATTACAGTCAGGCGCGGCAGTTCTACGTGAGCCAAACCCCGACCGAACAGGGTCACATCGCCGCCGCCTTCATCTTCGAACTGAGCAAGGTGCAAAGGCCGGAAATCCGCTCCCGGATGGTCGGTCACCTGCTGAACGTCGATGCGGGGCTGGCAAATAAAGTCGCCGACGGCCTGCGCCTCAAGGAGATGCCGAAAGCCGCCGTGCCGGCACGTGCGGTGATCGAGGACCTGCCCGCCTCACCCGCGCTCAGCATCATCGGCAACCCGCCCGACACTTTTCAGGGCCGCAAGGTCGGCGCGCTGATCAGCGACGGGGTCGATGCCGCCCTCCTGAACGCGCTCAAGGCCGCACTCGAAAAGGAAGGCGCGCTCTTGAAACTGGTGGCGCCGAATATCGGGGGCGTCAAGGCGAGCGACGGCTCGTGGATCGAGGCGGACGAGAAGATCGACGGCGGCCCCTCGGTCGTCTTTGACGCGGCAGCCATATTGTTGTCGGCCGATGGCGCCAAATTGCTGGCCAATGAATCGACCGCCCGGGACTTTGTCGCCGATGCCTTTGCGCATTGCAAATTCATCGCTCATAACGCCGATGCCCAGACCTTGCTCGACAAGGCGGGGGTTGTCCCCGATGGCGGCGTCGTCGCTCTCGGCAAGGCGGCCGATGCCGCCACTTTCGTCACAGCCTGCCGCAAGCTCCGCTTCTGGGACCGTGAAGCAACCGTGAAGCAGGTCTAGGCCCGCGACCCAAAAGAGTATCGAGACGGGCTCCAGTCTTTGAGCCCGTCTCGAGTTCGGCGCCACCAATTCGGCACACCCGCCTACAGCATCGCTTGACGGATACCGCGCTAGGCCGGCGGCGTCCGCCAGCTTGCTTCCCGGTCTTTACGCCGCCTTCAAGTCGACCCGACCCTGCATGGCATAAAGCTCCAGTTCGGTTTGCTTGAGCTCGATACTTTTCGTAATCCAGTAGGCGGAAAACGCCCAGATGCCAGCCGCCTCGATCCAGTAGACGCGATTGGCAATCGCGTCAGTACCATAGGCCATCAAAATACCCACCAGGGGAAAGGCGATCATCATCAACCCGGTGATGCAATAAATCGTTTTATACATCGCCCGTTTTTTCACATCCGTGACCCACTGCAATGTCGCCGAATGACAGAAAATAGCGGTCAAGCCGATGCACGCGAACAAGGTCACGGCGCACCCCACGTGCAGCCTGTTCGAGTACGGTATATAACCCGCCTGCGCGTACATCGGGCACATGGCGACCCCGATGGCCGCCAATCCCGCCACGTTCAGCAGGCGATTTTCCCATTTCGTAAATCCCTTATACAAATAAAGAAACGAGCCGACGGCAAAGAGGATGCCGCCAAATAGAACCCGCACAGGGTATACTGAATATATGATTTGATTGTCCGACGGCGCGAAATAGTATGCGCTGATCGAGGGCATCCACTCGATGCCCCACTCCCACCCCCAAAGCACCACCACCACCGGGGTAAGAGCGCCGAGGATTATCATTCCTAATCGCAGCGAGTTATAGGTGGACAGGATATGTTCTTGAAGTTCCTTGTTGTTCACAACCAGCCTCCCCGCATTGAGGGCGCCGTTCGCGAGCGCCGCCGCGACAGTATGAGATTAGCGAAATGAGCAGGTCGCGAGCCTCGTTTGCGCCCGCGGCCTGCATTGTTTGCACGAGCATGTCGATGCTAGGATAGTCTCAGTCAATACTGAATGAAAGACGTGGTTACAAGCAACTTGAGGGAAAATCATATGGGAGCACAGCAAGCCGCTCAACCAAGTGTTCTTCAAGAGGTGTCTTCTCTTATCCAAACATTAAGTATCCTCGTCGGTGTGGTAATCAGTATCCTCAGCTTTAATCATACACGCCGCAAAGAGGCGGAAGCTCGTAAAGTCGAGGCCGCGCGGCCGTTTTTGCTTCTTCGTCAATCAACTTACATCGAGGCATTGAAAGTAGCGGCCATCCTGGCCAATCAAGACGCCCATACCGAGGAAGAGATATCCGTCGCGAAGCGTCGCTTCAGGGACCTTTATGTCGCTGAACTATCCATGGTGGAGCCTCCCGAAGTTGAGCAACAAATGGTGGCACTAGCCGGCCAGATAGCCCCGGATCTACTGGATCTGAGCCCAGCGCAGGGGGCGGCTTTAAGACTTGCCCATGCCCTGCGGAATTCGTTCACCGAGGCTTATGACCTCTCGCCGAGTCCACGCGCGGGGCTGTGAGCGCGGCCTCCGGCGGCGCTCGACCGGGCATCGGCATCGCGGCTGCGGCGGCGATTTCGGCGGGTCTAAGATCGGCGCGTTCGGTGCATCGCACGCCAGAGGCGTTCGGGGGTGGCGGGGCCGGTGAAGTTAGCGCCGCCAAACGGCGCCAACGCGTCGCGGATGGCGTTGCGGATCGCCGGGAAGGCGGCCACGGTTCCGGCCTCGCCGCAGCCCTTGACGCCGAGTGGGTTGGTGGTGCACCGCGTCGGCGCGAAATCGAGGGCGAAAGCCGGCAGATCGTGGGCACGCGGCATCGCGTAGTCCATGAACGAGCCGGCCAGCACCTGCCCCGACTCCGCGTCGTAATGGCTGGCTTCGAGCAAGGCCTGGCCAATACCCTGCGCGATCCCGCCATGCACCTGCCCGCTCGCCACCATCGGGTTGACCAGAACGCCGTAATCATCGACCGCGGTATAGCGCGCCACCGACGCTTGACCGGTGTCGCGGTCGATCTCGATTTCGACGACATGGGTGCCGTTGGGAAAGGTCATCCACTCGCGCGTCCAGGCGTAGTAGGTATCCAGCGGCGTGCCGGCGGCGCGCGCGATCTTCGAGACATCGAGAAGGCCGATGCCGCGATCGGTGCCAGCGACAATAAATCGCCCCTCGGCAAAGTGGAGATCGGCCTCGGCGGCTTCCAGCGCATCGGCGGCGATGCGCAAGCCCTTCTCGATGACCTGGTCGGAAGCGCGCCAGATCGCCGTACCGCCCATATAGGTGGCACGCGAACTGCCATGACCGCCGCCAATCGGGATCAGGTCGGTGTCACCCTGCACAAGACGGATCAGGTGGTTGGGGACGCCCAGCCGGTCGGCGAGAATTTGCGGAAAGGTG
>JAFAYW010000179.1 GCA_019240125.1 Alphaproteobacteria bacterium | reverse complement strand
GTAATGGCTTCGGGTGGGTTGAAAAGCGGGCGGCTCACGCTCCAATCTCCAACGGACCCGTGAGAGTTTCATGCGAGAGCCCCACGGCAAAACCGATGCGGCGCCTACAAATGTTTCCATCAGATAAAACGCATAATCTCCATTATGACAAACGACCCGCATTGCTGAGTCACGGTGTACGAATCAATGTATGGTAGCAGGTAAATGACAGTTAACGGCCGCCGTAACCGATCAGACCATCAATAATGGCAGCTCTTGCGCTAGGCACCGGTCCTTCGTCGATACCCGGCCGATGGCGAGGTCGCGCCGAAAGCGACCACGAGTGTCGCCGTCGATAGGACGTCAGCCGCACCGTAAGATCGAGGTTCGGATAACGGGAACAGGCATTCCGCGGCTGTAGCGCCTATAATCCGGGTAGCATCTGATCCCGGCAGGGCTTGATCATGGGGCCGCTGAATGCGTCGCGGGTCGAGGCCGATACGACACCTTCGCAGGCTGCGCCGGCGAGGGGGGCGACGCCGATCGCCATCTATGACGGCTTCATCTCATACAGCCACGCCCGGGACCGGGCGCTCGCTGCCAGCCTGCAGGGAACGATGCAAAGGCTCGGAAAGCCGTGGTATCGCCGCCGCGCGCTGCGGTTATTCCGCGACGACACCAGCCTCTCGGCGAGCCCGCACTTGTGGCCTTCCATCGAATATGCCCTGCAACGCTCGCGTTTTCTGATCCTGATGGCCTCCCCGGAGGCCGCCGCGTCGCCGTGGGTCGACCGCGAGGTGGCCTGGTGGCTCGATCACCGCGGCCCGGATACCCTGCTGATCGCGCTGAGCGACGGCGAACTCGCCTGGGATCCGGCAGCCCGTGATTTCGCGGCATCACCAGCGATGCCGCTGCCGCCGGCCTTGAGGGCGCGCGGCGGCGAGGAACCGTTCTGGATCGATCTGCGGGCCTATCGCAAAAGCGACAGCCGGCGGGACAGCCGTTTCGCCCAGCTCGCGGCGAACTTCGCCGCCACGATCCGCGGCGTGCCGAAGGAAGACCTGTTGTCCGAGGAAGTGCGGCAGCAGCGCCGCGCCCTGCGGCTGGCCGGATTGGCGGCAGTCTTGCTGGCCGTACTGTTGGGGCTGGCGGCATGGCAATGGCAGGTCGCGTGGTCGCAGCGGGACAGGGCAGAGCATACCGTAGCGACGGCCACAGCCACTGCGACAAACCTGATCTTCGACCTGGAGATGAAATTCCGGGACGCCGGGATTCCGTCTGCCGCGATCGACGATCTCCTCTCTCGCATTCGAGCCTTACAGGAGCAACTGATTCCCGATGCGAGAAATTCGCCGGAACTTGGCGTCAGTCGGGCATCGGGGTTGCTTCAGAGCGCCGACAATTATCTCACGCGCGGCGACACCAAAAGCGCATTTGCCTCGGCGGAGCAAGCGCGCGCTATCATGGCGCCGCTGCTCGCCGCCGCGCCGGAAAATTCGATGTACCGGTTTCTGCTGTCGGTTGGCGTAGAAAAGACCGGCGAAGCTATGCTGGCTCAGGGCGATGTCGCCGGGACGCTGGCAGCGCATCACGAGGCGCTGACGTTGCGCAAGGCATTGGCGATCGCTGAGCCTGCAAACCCAGAGTGGCAGACCAATTTATCCATCAGTCAAGAGCGGATCGGGGATGCGCTGGCAATACAAGGCGATCCCGCGGGGGCGCTGGCAGCCTATCGCGATGCCCTCGCGATCCGCAAAGACCTCGCGCGCAGCGATCCGGGCAACCGTAGATGGCAGCGCAACCTGTCGGTCATTGACGACAAGATCGGCGAGATGTTGACGGCGCAGGGCGATCTCGCCGCGGCGCTCTCCGCATACCGCGACGGGCTTGCGATCGTCCAGGTGATCGCCGAGACAGACCCGGGCAACACGCTGTGGCGGCGCGACCTGGCGGTCAGCTACACCAAGATCGGGGCGGTGCTGGAGGGGCAAGGCGACTTGGCGGGGGCACTCGCCGCCTACCGCGACAGTCTGGCAACGATCGAGGGCCTGGCGCGAACGGATCGCGGCAATCTGGCATGGCAGCGCGATCTGGCGGTGGCCAAGGAGAACATCGGTGACGTACTAAAGGCTCAGGGCGATCTCGCCGGCGCGCTCGCCGCCTATCGCGAGAGGCTCGATTTGGCGCGGAACCTGGCGCAGAAGGACCGCGACAATATGATGTGGCAAAGCGATCGAGCCATCGCCGGCCACAAGGTCGCCAGCGCGCTCGCGGGGCAAGGGGCGCTGGATGAGGCCCTCGAAATCCAAAAGGAAGCCGTATCCGCGATCCGCGAAGCCTATGCAGCCCACCCGGCGGCGAGCGGCCCCCGGGACGAGTTGGCGCGGGGATTGGGCGGGCTCTCCTGGCTGCTGCTGCTCGCCAATCGTCCCGGTGAGGCGCTCGACAGCACGGAGGAAGCGCTTGCGCTCGCTCCGACCCTGCTGTTTGTGAGAATCAACAAGGCGCATGCTTTGCTGCTGGTCGGCCGCTTCGAAGAAGCATACGCGCTGTACTCCGAAGATAAGGACAAGCCTCGCCCCGATGGCAAAACCCTTGCCGCCGTGGTGCGTGAAGATTTCGCCGAACTCCGCAAGCGCGGCATCGAGACGCCCGCGATGTCACGGATTGAAGCGCTGCTGCCCGACTCGGCGCCGACACCCCGCTGATCGCTCGGTATCCGGATTGGCGCAACTCCGGCCTATAGCGTGATTTTGGCAAGCGTCGGCTCAGCGACGATTCCGGGTCTTTGCAGAACGGGGATCAAATTGGGACAAATCGACTGCACGCAGACATTCGGCCGGGTGCAGTCAGATTGAAGCCTCCTCTCGTGTGATGAACAGGACCAAACGGTGCGATCCGCAATCATATCTATCGAGGGTGCGCCCGGCGTCGGAAAATCAACAATCGCCGCTGCCTTGGCCCGACACGGGGCATTTGTTGTCCCCGAGGTGAACCAACTATTCGCAAAGCCAAATCCTGAACCGCCTGACTGGTACTACGATCGCCAGAACGCGCGCTGGGAGATGGCGCAACTGAAGGCTGCGCAAGGGCGTCTAGCTGTATTGGACGGCGACCCCTTTCAGCCAATTTGGTTCAGTTGGATTTTTCAAGACCAGAATTGGCCGCCAATTTCTGACGCGGTCGAGTTCTACCGACGCAGGATCGCTGACGATCGAATGGAATTCCCGAGCCTTTACGTGTTTGCCTGGATTGCGGAGGCCGAACGCCGCGAACGCATGCTAGCGCGAGAGCGGTCGCGAGGCCTGGAAGAGGGGGGCGCGCTGCGCAAGACCGCTCACTATGCCCGGATGGTAGAGCCGCAAAGGCGTTTCTTTACTGCGCTGGCAGACCGTTTTCCAGGTTGGGTTTCGTTCGTCGAGACCAGGTCTTTGGATGAGACCCTCGCTGGAGTTCGAGCAGCCCAAAAGCGGACAGCTCGGATGGACGGCCTTGAGGCGCTCAATTTCATTGCTGAATGGACCGCAAAAAACTCTTCCAATGCCTGACCCCGAAGGTTCCCCTTCCGCCCAAGTCGCTCGTTCCGGTCGGTCAAGCAACGCACAGAGCAGGCTACAGAGGTCAAGCGAGCCCACGAGACCCGGATTGTTTCTCAAAGAGCCAGATCGACCACCATTTCGCGGCTGATCTTCTTGGCGAACTTTGCGATCGCTATGAAGATCGATCTGCTGCAATTCTAGGTCGTGGGCAAAAAGCGCCTGCGCCTTCTCGTAGGCCGTCGTATTGGCATACGTCACGGCCACGAAGTAGATCAGCGCTGCGCATCGTTCGCAAACGAAATCACATATCACTCATTATGAAAAATAACGATGAGTTGCGACGGGGTCAAGTCAAACTTTATCGAGTTGAAACGGAAGTACCCGTTATAGGGATTGGTCCGCCGCAGCGGGTGAATAGCGATCTTTCATTTCGCCGCGGCAGTGTTGTTCAGCGTCAGGGCCCTGGGAACCGTAAAAGAGAGCGCAATTTCGCCTGATCATCTGGCTAGTATCGCCGTCAGCATCGACAATCTTAAGCGCGATCAATGCGATTGCTACCAAGAGCAACGGAACAATAAAAGTTCTGCTATTGGGGATGATCAGGAACATTCTACAATGAAAGTTGTGGGGGTTGCTCTACTTGCAAAGATCAGGCAGCGATGGATTGCGGCATTTCAAAATGCAGGTCAGCCGGAAAGCAAAGGGTAACGATCGTTCCCCGCCCGAGTTCGCTCTCCAGGCGGAAATCGGCACCGAGGGCTTCTGCCAGCTTCTTGCTGAGCGGCAA
>JAFAYW010000135.1 GCA_019240125.1 Alphaproteobacteria bacterium | reverse complement strand
TGCGCGATTGCTGTCGGGCCAAGCTTTTCCTCGCGGCTTAATCGCAATACCTCGCCAGCATCGATCGACGGCTTACGTCCCTTGTAGACACCGCGCGCTTTAGCGGCGTTGATCCCCTCGAGCTGCCGTTCCCGCCGCAGATTGGTCTCGAACTCGGCGAACACGCCGAGCATATCGAGAAAGGCTTTGCCGGACGCCGTACCGGTATCGATCGGTTGCTCGGTCGACTTCAGCGCAACGCCGCGATCTTTAAGCTCATGCACAATGTCCTGCAGGTCTTTCAGTGACCGCGCCAGACGATCAATGCGGGTTATGACAAGCGTATCGCCCGGCCGCAGAAAATCCAGCACCACCTGCAACTCGCTCCGACCATCACGGCGCGAGCCACTCGCCTTCTCGGCACGGATCACCTCGCACCCTGCCGCCTTCAGCGCAGCCCGCTGGATAGCAAGGTCCTGGTCGAACGTGGATACCCGAGCATAACCGTAAAGGGACATGAGGCGGCAGCATTGTCTCGTTAGGTTCTAGACGTTCTTACTGTACCGTCTCATATCACGATTTTCAACTCAAATGGGACGGCCCGACGCGTCTCATCGTCATGTATCTCTGAGGTATACTCATTCGATACAACGCCTCGCCAGCGCGCGGTCAGCCTTGACCGCCACTGCGTGAGGCGCCATCTGGACGTGTGGGCCGGGACGAAGAAACGGCTCTTTGCCGCTAAAGACAACAGCGCCCCGTAGCGCCTACGCCCCGATGCAGAGCGATCATTAAGTAGTGAGGCTAATTCTCACATCCATTTGCGAGGCATATTAAATTGTTATTCAAGCAGTCGGCGCAGCAAAGCGCTTTGTTTCATCAAGAGCACCAGCAGGTCGGTCAAGCACGCCGAGAAGCGGAGGCGCTGTTTCGGTCCAAGCCGAAAATTGTCGAGCCCTCAAGGCGGAGCGACGGCTCGCCGACCGAGGCTGCGGCGCGAAAACCGCGTATCCTGAGGGCTGTACCGCCGGCGCCTGGTTTAAAGAAAGGAGCAGCCGCGGTCCTGCAGGAGCAGCAGCCTGCCCTCACCCCGTTGCAGCGTGCCCGCGCCGAACGTCACCGCCTCAATCGCGTCGACGAAACGGTTTACACGCAGCAGCAAGAGCTGCAGGCAAAGCTTGAGGCGATTGATACCGAGCTGCGCGCTATCGCTGCCTACGAAGCAGCGAAGCAGGGCGAAGTGTCGTCGTCTCCACCACGTCATTGCGGGGTATAAAGGCAGCGTCTCGACTTTAAACCTGCATCTCTGGGTGGCGGAACACTCGGCACGACCAGGGCGACCCTCCCAGGAAGACTGCGACAGGCGGGGAATACGAGCGGCTAAATCCGCGTTAGCGATGGGCTCCCGCGCCGCCGGCGCGGCGATCGGAGTGGCTGTCGAAGCCAGCGAAGAAGACGCGTCATGCTGTACCTCCAAACCGCCTCCGGTACCTTCATCAATGCCGCCACCATCACCAGGGTGTCGCCGGAGCTGGAATGCAACATGCCGCGATGGCCAGATCGTTGCACTTGCTCCGTACTTCGCCCTGCTAGGCCTGATCGAACCGGTACTCGCGCAGCTGCCGGCCACGTCCGGTTCTTGCGGGGGGCGCTCAGCAATGAGCGTCCCTACCGCGACCGACGAGCGGCCAGCGTGCGATCATGGTCACACGACCGCAGCATCCAGAAATCGCCATCATGGCTTCTAATCATTCAGTGCGTCGGGTGATCGTCGCAACCCAAATTAGGTCATCATTGCGGAGGTCCACAGAGCCCACCCGGCAAGCATCTCCGGCCCAGTTTTTGACAGTTCACACACCCAGGCACCACGCATTGCCCGGCCGCCGTGCAGACTTTTGGAGAGGGGCAATTACTCAGGTTGCATCCGCCCGACGACGGCGCAGTGACGAAGAAGTTCAACGCAATGACCTCGTGGCCGCTTGTATCGTTGACGAACAAGGTCCACAAGCCTGCCTCCGCCGACGAAGCTACGTCCGTCGTGAAGATCAGCTTCTGCGGGAAAGCATCGATGATTTTGATATTACTAATGAAACCATTTGGCCTTACCCCTATTTGATCAGGATTAGTAACAAGCGACAGATCGATCGTTCCATTGGTACAGAGCGTCAGCGTGGCTGGCTGTCCGGCGGTGACT
Organism: Alphaproteobacteria bacterium; assembly: GCA_019240125.1. GTDB lineage: Bacteria > Pseudomonadota > Alphaproteobacteria > ATCC43930 > CGMCC-115725 > DATARH01. Next base: position 9,500 of record JAFAYW010000135.1, on the reverse strand, counting down.
GAGGGAGGACTTCCGCTCTCCGCTGGGCAGACTTGGGTAGCTGAGTCAGGAGTTAGAGCTACGGTCGCCGCTGGTGAGACTGTTTGTCCTTTTGATGCGTCTGGCGGCCATGAGCAGAAGACCGCCAAAGCGAAGCCTGCACGAAGCAGAGTCTTAGAAATTGTTCTAAACATCGCAATCTCCCTAAGCCGACATTCGCCAGATGGGCTGAAGTTGCGAAACAAGTCTCCCAACTGGCCGATTTGTTAACCCCCCAGCGCCTATGCGCAGGGGGCTCAGGGTCACGCAGTCAGGTCCTCGTGATGACGACCTCGAGGTAGTCTGACGGCACGCGCATTGTGCCGTCCTTGGCGGTGTTGAAGCAGGCGATCAAATCGCGCAGATCGGATGCGAGCGCCGCTTGACCCGCGGGCTCGAGAGCGAGAAACGCCTTGTGGACCGGCCCGTAGTAGGTTCGGAAGACATCGATGAAATGGTCCGGGGACGTGTAGCGGAAGACGAACTGGCGCTCGTTAACTGTGATCGCGCGCGACCGAGAGGAGAAGACCTCCTCGATCCAGGTCCTGCTACCCCATAGAGCTGGCGACTTGATGCCAGGCGGCGGGGGGACATGGCGGCCCAGGGCCTTGAAGAGCTGGCCAATGAAGCCGTCAGGCGTCCAATTCGCCATACCGATCAGCCCACCCCGGCGGCAGACTCGCACCAGCTCGTCCGCCGCCGCCATCTGGTCCGGCGCGAACATCACGCCGAAGGTCGAGACGACGGCATCGAAGACGCCGTCCTCGAACGGCAGCCGCTCAGTATCGGCGGTACGCCAAGCAACCTCCAACCCCTCGGCCTCCACCCGAGCGCGCCCTTGTGCGAGCAGCTTGTCCACATAGTCTGTCGAGGTCACTTTGCACCAGCGTCGAGCGAAGGCGAGCGTCGCGTTGCCGTTGCCGGCCGCCACGTCAAGTACTTTCGCACCCGGCGGCAGGTCCAGACTCTCAGCCAGGCCCTCGCCCGTGATCTGCAGGGTGACCCCGATGCGGGCATAGTCACCGGATGCCCAAGCGGCATTCTGCTTGGACTTGATGGCGGCATAGTCGGGCGTCGACGCGTCGTGCGTCATGACGTTCATGTCCGTGCTCCCATGTCAGAGGTGCCTCGGCGTTCATCGGGGAGATGTCTTCCGCCTGAACAGTCTCTAATATCGCGCATGCAACCACTGGCTGCTTGAGGGAGAGCGGGGGCGCATCTTGACCTTTGCCGGGCATTATTGGGTGATTGCGTGGTGAAGATGGTTGGGGTTTCGGCATTGACCCCCTCGGGTGCCGCCGAGACCGGCACGTGAGGGTGCGATGCGCTATCGGTTCGACGAGTTCGAACTAGATGCCCGGCGCTACGAGCTGCGCCGAGACGGTGCGGTGTGTCATGTCGAGCCGCTGGTCTTCGACCTCATCCTGTTCTTCGTGCACAACGCGGGACGGATCGTCGGGCGCGAGGAGCTCGTCGATCAGGTCTGGCATGGGCGGGCGGTCTCGGAGGCGACGATCTCAAGCTGCGTCAAGGCCGCGCGGCGGATACTCGGTGATGGCCAAAGCCACATCAGAACGATACGGGGGCGCGGCTTTGAGTTCACAGATCGCATCACTGCCATTGAGGATCAGACGGATCGGGCCGCTCGTGCGTCCGCCGCGCCGCCGCGAGGAGCCCGGGACGGCGAGAGCAGTTCGGTCACGGCTACGGCACGCTCCGAAGATGAACCAGTAGAGCACCGCGCTGACAAACTGTCGTCGCATCCGGTCCTGGCTGTCCTTCCGTTCGCCAATCTGAGCGCTGAGGTGGACGAGTATTTCGCTGACGGTCTGACAGAAGACATCATCATGGCCCTCTCGCGCTTCCGCGACCTGCGCGTGATCGCGGGCGCGTCGACGTTCCAGTTCAAGGGCCGCGCCGTCGATCTGCATGAGATCCGCAGCCGGCTCAACGCCGGCTACGTCGTGCAAGGCAGTGTCCGGCGTGCCGCGGGGAGGGTCAGGATTTCCGCCCAGTTGATCGATACAGCCAGCGGCGTCCAGCTCTGGGGCGACCGTTACGACCGGGAGATGGAGGACATCTTCGCGCTGCAGGACGAGGTCACGCGCACGATCGCGGCAACCCTCGGTGCGAGATTGCAAGACGCCGCGCTGCGGCGCGCGCTCAACAAGAAGCCGATCGAACTCGACGCATACGACTGCCTACTGCGAGCGCGACGCTACACCTGGATGCTCAGCGCGGAGATGCACGTCGAGGCCAGGGACCTCCTCGAGAAGGCGGTCGAACTCGACCCGCTGTCATCGGACGCGCACGCCTTACTCGCAAACGTCTACCTCGGCGAGTACCGGTTCGAGATGAACCCACGTCCCAACCCGATCGGTCGTGCGATGGTCCATGCGCTGGCGGCGACCCAACTCGATCCACAGAATGCCTATGCGCGTTGCTGGCTCGCGATCGTGCACTTCTTCAGGGGTGAGAACGACAAGTTTGAGGAGGAGGCGCAGCGCGCGCTGGAGCTCAATCCGAACGACCCGGAGACGCTCGCCGATGTCGGCCACTACCTCGCGTTCATGGGCGAATTCGAGCGCGGCGTCGAGCTGTCCCGGCGTGCGCAACAGCTGAACCCCATACACCCCAGTTGGTATCACTTCAGCTTCGCGCGGCTGCACTACCATTGCAGGTCGTATGAGGAAACCGTTGCCGATGTCCAGCGCGTCGGGTTGCCGCATTTCTATTGGACGCATCTGCTGACCGCGGCCGCGCTCGGCCAGCTCGGGCATGCTGAAGCTGGTGCGGCACTTGCCCGGATCTATAAGGTCAAGCCCGGCTTCTCGGCGCGTAGCGAGCTCAGGAAGTGGAACGCCGCGCCGGATGATCTCGAACATATTATCCAAGGCCTGCGCAAGGCCGGCCTACGAGGGTGAGGCATCAGGCACATGTCTGGATGGGCCGTTCTACCCAGAATTGGACAGCGCATAATCAAGCAGACCGTGTGGAAACGGGTACTGAAAGGATTCCGGCGAGGATGATGTCGCGCTAGAATCCGGCATGGCGCACATCACCGGCCAAGATCGCGATCAAATACCCGGAGGCGGTCGATGATTATGTCGCCGCTGACAATCCGGTACGGTTTATCGAGGCCTTCGTTAATGAGCTGGACCTCGCGACGCGTGGGTTTGCTCGTTGTGGCCGAGGCAACGCGTCGGCCGGGCTATGGACCCGGCGACCTGCTGAAGCTCTACATCTATGGCTACCTGAACCGGGTTCGGTCGAGCCGCCGGCTGGAAGCGGAAACGCATCGCAACCCTGAAGTGATCTGGTTGCTGCGGCACCTAAAACCAGACTTCAAGACGATCGCCGATTTCAGGCGCGACAATCATGCGGCCTTTCGATCGGTATTTCGCGAGTTTGTCCTGCTGTGCCGCCAGCTCGACCTGTTTGGCCGTGAACTGCTGGCTGTCGACGGCACCCGGATCAAGGCCGTCAACAACAAGAACCGCGATTTCACACGCGCATCGCTGCGCCAATACATCGACGATGCCGACAGGCGGTTGGCTGATTATCTGCGCCGGCTGGACGACGGCGATCTCGCGGAAAGCAGCACCAACAGCGTTTCCCGAGTGCACAACCTCATGGAAAAGATTGCGGCGGTCCGTGCCAAGCGCGATCGGCTTGATGGAATACTGAACGAACTGGAACAGACCGGCGAGAGCCAGATATCGCTGACCGATCCCGACAGCCGGGCCATGGCTGGCCATACCCGGGTCGCGGTTGCGTACATCGTACAGCTCGCGGTCGACGCCAAGCACAAGCTAGCTCGCCGCGATCCCCGAAGAAGACATCTGGCTCGCCAAGCAGAAAAGCGCGCGGACCCGACGCGCCTACCGGCTCGATGTGCAGCATTTTATGCGCACGCTCGGCATCGCCGCGCTCGACGAGCTGCGTCAGGCCGATCATCGCGCGGTGATCGCCTGGGAACGCTTTACGCGCGAGGCGGAGCACGCCGCGGCGTCAACGATCCACCGGCGGCTCGCGGCGCTGTCATCGCTCTACAAGCACCTGGTGCGGCACGGCCATGCCGCAAAAAACCCGGTGACTGAAGTCGAGCGGCCGGCGCTCAATCGCGACGAAGGCTCGACCCTCGCGTTTTCAAAGGTGCAGGCGCGCAAATTGCTCGACGCGCCGGCCGAGGACACGATCGCCGGTCTGCGCGATCGTGCGATTCTGTCGGTTGGGTTGCAGGTCGGGTTGCGCCGTGCCGAGATCGCCGCGCTCAAGGTCGGCGATCTGCATCAAAATCGTGGCTGTGACTCGCTGCGCGTCATGCGCAAGGGCGGGCGCCGCGACGCGTTGCCATCAACCCGCAGACCGCCGCGCGCATCCGCGCCTATCTCGATGCCGCCAGCCACGCCGGCGATAGCGACGGGGCGATGTTTCGGCCGCTCAGGCACAACGGCAAGCGGCCGGAGGAGCGCCGACGCATGGACCCGGACGCGATCAATCGCGTGGTGCGGAAATACGCCGCCGCGCTTGGGCTCGATCGCGGCTACTCGGCGCATTCGATGCGCGCCACGTTCATCACCACGGCGCTCGAAAACGGCGCGAAATTGGAGGATGTGCAAAAGGCTGCTGGGCACCGCGATCCGAGCACAACTAAGTTGTATGACAGACGGCGTTATAACCCTGAAAAGGCCGCTAGTTTTTTTCGACGTATTGAACCGCATTGGTCTTCCGGGCGCGAATATGCTAAATCTTGGCCCCGCTTGAGGAGTCCTCGGTGATATTAGATGAGCAGGTGCCAATTCCGCCTAAAGAGAATGAAAACCAAGTCACTCTACAAGGCCCGATGGATCACGGTAGTGTCCCGATTGCTCGGGTGATAATTATCGATCCCAATGCCATAACACTTAGTGGATTATCCCACCTCCTCGCAGATACGGACGTCCATGTTATTGCAGAAGTTCCGAGCCTTGATAAGCTCGATGATGAGATTGTCGAGGCAAAGAGCTGCATGATTTTGATTGGTATTGATGAAAGCAATTCAGCGCTGACGTTATCGCAAATAGCTTACTGGACGCAATCACATGCGCAGCTGAGGATCGTTATATTAAGCAATAAATTTAATTTTCCGGAGGCTTTCGACGCAATCCGGGCCGGCGCTTCATGCTGTTTATTAAAAAGCGATATTACGCGGGATGTTTTGGTGAGGTCGATGGAGTTGAGCTCGCTTGGTGTTGTCGTTTTTGCCTCTGAGTTGCTTGATGCTCTGGAAGATCATGCTCCGGTGGCAGAAATTGATGCACAGAATCATCGCCAGGTATTTTCCCAACAATTGCCTCAGATAGAGTCGGAGACGTTTCTCCAATCATGACTAAAAGGGAGCGGCTAATTCTATCATATCTAATTCGAGGCGCATCCAATAAGCACATCGCCAAGGAGCTCGGCATTTCCGACTCAACAGTAAAGGTGCATGTCAAGAACATACTTCGCAAAATTCGTGTCGAGAATAGAACGCAAGCCGCGTGGTGGGCTCTCGGCAATGAGCGCGAGGGGAATGTTGAGTCGCGCTCGAGTTTGGTCCGGTTTAGGCGATATCCCAAACAGAAAAGTCGCCCTGGGGCACTAATTTATGTCTGATGGGACATTATCACATATAAGAACCCCGACCGCCACTATTGAAGCCGACAGATTTTTATGGAGGGATCTCCGACTCTATATAGTGATTTTGTTGGCTAGCGACCAAAGGTTAGTCTTCTGGAGCTCTCCTATTTCGATACCTTCGTGCTTTCGCCAAATGAAATGAGCATGGTGCGGTAGACGGGAGCTGAGAAGGTGTTGGTACGCCTCGTCGCTCAACCATATTCCCGCATCCTTGATTTGGCCGGTAAGACGTGATGCGACATTGACTGCGCTGCCGGTTATGTCATGCCCGGTAATCAGCACACTCCCGATGTTAATCCCGGCCCGCACTTTCAGCTTTTGATCTCCCGGCGCAATGTGGATCGCCCAGGCGAAATCGAGCGCCGCTTCAACAGACCGAAAGACGGCCAGTACGCCGTCGCCAAGAGTTTTGATCTGCCAGCCATTGTTCAGCTGAATATATTTCCAGGTCTCCGAAAAATGAATTCTCATCATCCGGGCCAAATCTTCATCGTTGAGCAATTCCGAAAGATGCATGAACCCAACCAAATCTGTAAAAACAATCGCTAAGGTCGCGCGAATTCCGCCGGCCCAATTAATAAGCCCGGCGGGTGTGGGTTCATCGGCACCATCGCTCGCCACCGGCTCGCGGACCTCGCCAACAAACCGCCAGCCTCGTCGGGGCAGCGTGCGGATCAGGCGCTGTGCGGCGCCGTCATCCCCCAAAATCCGGCGTGCGGCATTGATCCGCGTCGAGAGCGCCGATTCCGAAACGATCCGTCCACCCCACACGTCCGCTAGCAGATCGTCTTTGCTGACGACGCGGTCGCGATGAGCGACCAAATAGGCGAGCAGGTCGTGCACCTGCGGCTCAACCTCGATGAGCACGCCGTTTCGCCGCAACTCGCGACGATCGACATCGAGAACGTGCGGTCCAAACTCAAACCTCACGCTCACGCCTCCGTCGGTCATCACGTTTCGTGCAGAAAAGCCAAGGATATCGTAAGAAGAATCAAGAGGCCGATAAAGTTTATCGGGAGATTTGCTGGCAGGATCTCGCAACTCGGGACGACCTCATCCAAGCGGTTGCGACGGCTATGCACCCTTTTTTAATGATACTTTTGGGATTGGCAGCAGGTGCTGGGGCGGGGCTGCTGGCTGGGCTCATCGGCATTGGGGGCGGCATCGTTGTGGTGCCGGTCGTCTACTACGGTCTCATCAGCAGCGGCCTAACGGCTGATCAGTCGGCGCATATGGCTGTCGCTACATCCCTTGCTGCGATCATGCCAGCAGCGATCATGTCATCGCTAGCGCACTGGCGAGCCGGCAATACCGATTTAGCATTTTTTCGGGAGTGGGGACCGGGTATCGCGGGCGGTGTCGTCATCGCGCAGCTCATGGCCCCACACTTGCGGGGTAGCGTACTTACGGGCCTGTTCGCTCTGTTTTGTCTGAGTGTCTCGGTTCGCTTTGCGGTGCCCGATCGTTTTAAGCCCCTATGTCGCGAGCCGCCTGATGGCCGCTTGTGTCACCTCGCTGGTGTCGGAATCGGTCTTGTATCCGGCTTTGCTGGAGTTGGCGGTGGCATCCTCACCAATATCGTGATGAGCCTGTGCGGGATGCCTATGCATAAGAGCATAGGTCGAGCAGCGGCGGCAGGCGTGGTCGTGAGTCTTCCGGCCGTGATCGTGGCGGTTATCCTCGGCCCAATCGGGGGACGAGCCAGCAGTATCAGTTGGACCATTTGGATGTGCATTGCGCCGGCTCAAGGGGCTGCCGCCTGGGGCGGCGCGCAGCTCGCCCAACGCGCCACAAGCAATCAGTTGAGCCGTATTTTCGCCGGAGCACTTGCGATTACAGGTTTAGTGATGCTGCGATCCAGCTTCGGCAGCTAAGGGATTCCAATTTAAACCGGCAAATGCAGATGAACCGGGCAAATGCGGGGGACTTAGATGTTGAATGAATTCGCCGATTGGGTTGCGACCGTGCCGAAACCCGATCTTGCCTCCCGCACTGAGCGCTTAGCGTATGCGGGCCTCGGGCTGGTTGGCGAGGCCGGGGAGATCGCCGACACGTTACGGCGTGGCATGCGTGATGGCAGTCTCAATGAAGAGCGGCTTGTTTATGAGGTGGCCGATCTCTTGTTCCACTGGGTCGCGCTCTGCGTCGAGTTGGGACAGTCACCCGAGGTGATGATCGCGCAAAGCCGCGCCAATATCTCGGATCGTATCGCCGGACGAGTAGTCAATGCGTTCGCGCGGTCGCATCCAGAAGAACATCTGCGCGGTTGACCGGTGTACCGAGGACTTTCAAGCTGACGAAGCGCACCGGACGTCCAATGCGCGCTGAGGCTCTCGCCCGATGCGACGGGTCGTGACCAGGTAATAGAGATGACACCGGTGTGCCATGTGAAAAATGGCACTGCCGCCACCGTACACGGATGGAGGGGAGAGGCAATGGGTCGACGTAGTTCACTCGGGCTTCGTGCTGCACTGCTGTTCTGTGTTGTTGTCCTGTTCGTGGGGACTGGGAAGAGTTATGCGCAGGAAGCCGACATCAAGGCTGCTATCGACGCGTTCCATAGCGCGCTCGGGACGCTCAATATATCAAAACTCGAGCCATTGTGGGCGCACGATGCGCACGCGATGTTGATCAACCCGCGAGATAAAGAAATTTCTGTCGGCTGGGACGCCATCAAGAGGACCTGGGAAGAGACCTTGAACACCTATTCGGAATTGAAGGTAACACAAACTAATGGGCCACATATTCACGTTGATGGCGACGTCGCATGGTCGATGGGTATCGTGAATGCCGCACTCAAACTGAAATCGGGCTATACGGCGAATTCGCCTACCATCGAGACGGACGTTTTCGAGAAGCATGCCGGCAAATGGCTGCTGATATCGCACGCGGCTTCGCGGATACCTCAATAGGGGGCGGCTTAACTCTGAGTGATGGAGGAGAGACAGACCAATGAAACACATCACGCTCGCCTTCAGTGCCCCAGCATTAGTTCTGAGCGCTGGGATGTCCACCGTCATGGCGCAGAGTGCCCTGCCTACGTATCAGGCTGACCCTAATGTTTTCAAGTGATCTTCGAAGATCAGAATTTTCGCGTCATTGCCGCACCTGGAAAAAGGGCGTCCATGATAAGGTCCATTCGCACCCGGTCCCGTCGTTCGTTTACTCCCTGACGGATTGCATGCTTCGGATATACGAAGCAGATGGAAAGACGAGAGAAATCAATGATAAAGCCGGAAAAGTCCAGGCGGCGCCGGTTACTCCGTCGCATTCCACGGAAAACATCGGTGCGGACGAGTGTCGGGTGGTCTTTGTCGAACACAAATAAAGGCGCTGCCAGAGTGTAACTCCATCACGCCTGAAGTGAGACAGTCGCTTGCCCTTGCCGTCATCCAATGCGGCCGGCGCCACGGGAAAGCGGGATCATCTGGAGGCCGCTGGCGAAATTCGACGGGAAGTTCAAAACTTCCAGACCTATTTGAAGACGGCTGCAATTCACCCTGTCGCTTTCGCTTAGTGGGTAGGAGGCTGGTTCAGGCATTGGTGACGCGGAGCCTCAGACATGCGCGCTAGATGTGGAGCCTCAACAGGTTGTCCTCGGCGAGGTCAGTCCCGGCCGAGATCTTGGTGCAACTGTCCAAGCCGGGCCCTCTGAGCTGAACGCATAGACGCTTTGACGGCGATCCGCTTATCCCGCCGCCGTGAAGCGGGCCCATATTGACAGCTGAAAGAGAGTAATTGTGCTGGGACCAACGGAGCGTGAGACACGAGACGTGAACTAACGGAAGAACGTTTCGATAACAAAGTGCTTCGGTGAAGAC
>JAFAYW010000054.1 GCA_019240125.1 Alphaproteobacteria bacterium | reverse complement strand
TCTTGCACCACACCCGCACCAGAGCGGCAAAACCGACGCTTATCGCCGGGTGCGAGGCGGCCGCCCGGAGCTCAAGCGCGTCTTGTTTATGGCCGCGATGGTGGCGGCGAAATCCAATCCGACGCAACGCGCCCTCTACGAGCGGCTTTTGCAGAAAGGCAAGAAGAAGCTCGTCGCCTTGACCGCCGTCATGCGCAAACTGGTGGTGCTGTGCAACGCCCTGCTGCGCCCCAACGCGACCGGCTTGGCTGCCAACCTCGCGCGGTGGGTAAGTGGGCCGCCGGAGCGACCCGTATCCGTCCGGTGCAGGCGGCCCACTTTTCCACCACGCCACCGCGCTCATGCTTGCCAACTTGCCGAATTAAGTGAGTTGATGACGAGCAGAGGGGGCGTTGTCATTGCGAACGCGGCGGCGCAGTCTCGCCGACCGGGCGCTCGAATATGGTGCGACCATCGACGATGGTGCGGGCGACGCGGCCGCGGACTTCGCGCCCGTCGAACGGCGCGTTCTTGGATTTCGAGCGGAATTCGTCGGTGCGGATGCGCCAGGTGCTGTCGAGGTCAAAGATGACCAGATCGGCTGGGTTGCCGCGGCCCAGCCGGCCGGCGGTCAGTCCAAGTATGCCGGCGGGGCCGATCGTGACCCGCCGCAATACATCCAGCAGGTTCAGATGCGATTGGTGGTAGAGCTCGAGCGCCAGCGGCAATAGCGTCTCCAGCCCGACAATGCCGTAAGTCGCCGAGCTGAACGGCAGACGCTTCGAATCCTGATCCCACGGCGAGTGGTCGCTGGCGATCGCATCGATTGTGCCGTCCCGCAGCCCCGCGATCACGGCGCGGCGGTCGCTTTCGCAACGCAGCGGCGGCGACAATTTGGCGAAGGTGCGGTAATCGCCGATCGCGGTCTCGTTCAACGCGAAATAGGGCGGGGCGGTGTCACAGGTGACCGGCAATCCGCGCGACTTGGCCTGGCGGATCGCCTCGATCGCGGCTTCGGTCGAGACATGCGCCACATGCAGCCGCGCGCCGGTGATCTCGACCAGCCGCAGGTCGCGCTCGACCATGATCAGTTCGGCCATCGGTGTCGCCGCCGGCAAGCCCAGCCGCGTCGCGATCTCGCCCTCGGTGACCTCGCCGGCGCCGCCGAGGCTCGGCTCCTCAGGGTGCTGGACCACCAATTGGTCGAAGCTGCGCGCATAGGCGAGCAGGCGCCGCATCACCAGCGCATTGGCCACCGCCTTGACCCCATCGGTAAACCCGACGGCGCCGTTCGCCGCGAGGAGGCCGATCTCGGTCAACTCCTTGCCCGCGAGCCCTTTGGTGGCGGCGGCATAGGTGTGGACCTTGGCGAGCTTCACCTCGCGAGCCCGCCGCGCCAGGAACTCGACCACCGACACGTCATCGACCGGCGGCTCGGTGTTGGGCAGGGCCACCATCGTCGTGACGCCGCCCGCCGCGGCTGCGTGGCCGCCGCTCTCGATCGATTCCATGTGCTCGGCGCCGGGCTCGCGCAATTGCACACGCATATCCACGAGCCCCGGCGCCAGGCATAGGCCGCCCAGATCGATCGTCTCGATGTCCGCAGCCAGCCCGGCATTGCCGAGCCCAGTCCCAAGGTCGGCGATGTGAGCGCCCTCGAGCAGGAGATCACCCTGCGTATCGAGCCCGTTCGCCGGATCGAGCAGCCGTGCGTTGCGGTAAAGGCGGCGTGGTTCGCTCACCGGCTTACCCCCACCCCATCTTTGGTTTCATGGCAGCGGCGGTCCGTTGCCGAGGTCGCGGGCCAGGATTTCGAGGCAGGCCATGCGCACCGCGACGCCCATCTCGACCTGCTGGCGGATCAGGCTGCGATCTATATCGTCCGCCACCTCGCTGCCGATCTCGACGCCGCGGTTCATCGGTCCCGGATGCATGATCAGGGCATCGGGCTTCGCCAGCTTCAGCTTGTCGTAATCGAGCCCGAAGAAGTGGAAATACTCGCGTGTCGAGGGGATGAACGAGCCGTGCATCCGCTCGGTCTGCAATCGCAGCATCATGACAATATCGACATCGCGCAGGCCGGCCGCCATGTCGTGGAATACCTCGACCCCAAGCCGCTCGACGGCCGCCGGCAACAAGGTACGCGGCGCCACAACGCGGACCCGCGCCCCCATTACATTGAGCAGGGCGATGTTCGAGCGGGCGACGCGGCTGTGCAAGACATCGCCGCAGATCGCCACGATCAGCCCGTCGAGCCCGCCCTTGCGGCGACGAATCGTCAGCGCGTCGAGCAATGCCTGGGTCGGATGCTCGTGGCTGCCGTCGCCGGCATTGATCACCGAGCAATCGACCTTCTCCGACAGGAGCTGCACCGCCCCCGATTCCGGGTGCCGCACCACCAGGACGTCGGGGTGCATAGCGTTGAGGGTCATCGCGGTGTCGATCAGCGTCTCGCCCTTGCGCATCGACGACACGGCGACCGCCATGTTGATGACATCGGCGCCGAGCCGCTTGCCGGCGACCTCGAACGAAGTGCGGGTGCGGGTCGAGTTCTCGAAAAAGCAGTTGATCAGAGTGCGGCCACGCAGGCGCGAATTCTTTTTCTCGGGCTGGCGGTTCATCTCGACATAGCCGTCGGCGAGGTCGAGGACATGCTCGATATCGTCCCGACTCAGCCCCTCAATGCCGAGCAGGTGCCGGTGGCCGAAGATGTGTTCGCGCATGAGGCCGGGACTATAGGGACCCGCGACGAGGGGGACAAGGCGGGGTTCGCGGCACGCGGACGGCGGCGGTCGGTACTCGCCGGAATGCTGACAGGCGAATTCACCGCGCGGTGTCATGCGATGCTGTGTCGTGCGATCAAGCTCGCACAAAAAAGGAGGTCGGCGCATGCCGAGATCATTGGGCCGCGGAAGCCTTGCCGGGCTGGTTTTATGGCTGGCGCTTCATCCCGCTTCCGCGCAGCTATCAGGCGGCGTGCTGCGGTTGTTTCATCGCGACAGCACGGCCAGCGCCTCGTTGCACGAGGAGGCGTCGAGTTCGGCCGCGATACCGTTCAGCGCGATCTTCAACAACCTGATCATCTTCGATCAGCATGAGAAGCAGAACCGGCTCGATACGATCCGGCCAGAACTGGCCGATAGCTGGGAATGGAACGCCGATTTCACGCGGCTCACCTTTCAGCTGCACCGCGGGGTCAAATGGCATGACGGCAAGCCGTTTACCTCAGCCGATGTCAAATGCACCTGGGACATGCTCGCCGGCAGATCGCCGGACAAATTGCGCCTCAACCCACGCAAGACCTGGTATGGGAATCTCGATCAGGTCGTGACCGACGGCGATTACAGCGTCAGCTTTGTCATGAAGAGGTCACAGCCGGCGTTTCCGATGCTTCTCGCCTCGGGCTTCAGCCCGGTCTATCCCTGCCATGTCTCGGCGGCCGAGATGCGCAATCACCCGATCGGTACCGGCCCGTTCAAGCTGGTCGAGTACAAGCGCAACGAAAGCATCAAGCTGGCGAAAAATCCCGATTACTGGAAGCCGGGGCGCCCTTATCTCGACGGCATCGAATGGACGATCATTCCGAACCGGGCGACCCAGACACTGGCCTTTGTCGCCGGCCAGGTCGACATGACCTTCCCCTATGAGGAGAGCCCCGAAACCATCAAGGACATCCATGCCCAGGCGCCGACCGCGATCTGCGAGACCGACCCGACAGTGATGGGGTTCAACCTGCTGATCAATCGCGACAAGCCGCCGTTCGACGATCCCGATATCCGCCGCGCCCTGATGCTGACCCTCGACCGCAAGAGCTTTCTCGACATTCTGTCGGAGGGGCAGGGCCAGATCGGCGGCGCGATGCAGTCGCCGCCGCCCGGCCTGTGGGGTTTGCCGCCGGATATCCTGCAGACATTGCCGGGCTATGGTCCCGATGTCGCCGCCAACCGCGCCGAGGCACGCAAGCTGATGGAAAAGCACGGGTATGGCCCGGACAAGCACCTGTCGCTGAAGGTGCAATCTCGCAACATCGCGCTGTTCCGCGACCCCTCGGTCATCATGATCGATCAGCTGAAGCAGATTTATATCGACGGCGAACTCGAGGTGGTCGAGACGGCAAATTGGTATCCCAAGATCAGCCGTAAGGACTACACGATCGCCGGCAATATCACCGGCAACGGCGCCGATGACCCGGATGCCCATCTGTTTGAGAACTACGCCTGCGGCTCCGACCGCAACTACACCAACTACTGCAACCCCGAGCTCGACAAGATGTTCGAGGAGCAATCGATGGAGCCCGACCAGGAGAAGCGCAAGAAGCTGGTCTGGGAAATCGACAAGCGGCTGATCGTGGATGCTGCCCGGCCGATGATCTTTCGCTACACCTCTGGCACCTGCTGGTATCCGCGGGTGCACGGCATCACGCTGATGGTAAACAGCATCTTCAACGGCTGGCGCTTCGAGGACGCCTGGCTGGAGTAGTCTGCAGCGGGCTACGCGCCCTGCACCGCGCGGCGCAGGCGGGCGGGATCGAGCGGCGGCAGGCGGTTAGGGCGGAAGGGTTCCAGATCGATCCGGCTGGCCCGGTTCTCAGTGATCAGCTCGGCCATCGCTTCACCGGTGGCGGGCGCGTTGAGGATGCCCCAGACGCTGTGGCCGGTTGCGACATAGGCATTCTCGACGCCGGGAATGTCGCCGATGACCGGAACGCCGTCGCGCGCGATCGGTCGGAAGCAGGCCTGCCGCGCGACAATCGGCGCCGATGCCAGGACCGGCGAAACATTGGCGCACAGCCGCTCCAGCCGCGCGATTGACTTCTCGTCCGGCATAACGGCGGCCGGGTCGAGCGGCAGCGGTTCTTCGCCCGAGATGCCGCATACATAGGTCGTGCCATCGGGGCGTGGGAACAGCTCCGGGCTGAGCGTCTCGCCGCTATCGGGGTATTCCAGAAACGCCGCCTCGGCCGGTACGCTGGTGCCGGTGTCGAACACCAGGCTGTGCCCCTTCAGGCCGAAGATCGCGGGCAGGGGCAGCCACATCGCCGCCAGGATCGACCAGGGCCCCATCGCGATAACGACGGCATCGGCCTGGATCACGTCGCCACCTTCGATCTGCACGCCGGTCACACGGTTTCTGTCGCGCGCCAGTCCGGTAACGCGGGCCAGCCGCAGCACCGCGCCGTGCGTCTCGGCGGCCTGCATCATGGCCCGCGTGTAGAGGCCGGGATGCACCTGCGCCGTATTGCCCGGCGAACCGATCTCCTGCGTCACGGTTACGCCGTCCGACAGCCAGGCGACGTCATAGCCTTTGCGATGGCTGTGCTCCCATGGGTCGGCATGCCCGGCATAGGTCGTCAGGCGCCGATACCCCCAGGCATCGCCGCCCAGTTCGGCGGCGAGCTCGGCATGCAGGTCAAAGCTGCGTCGCGCCAGTTCTTCCCCCGGCAATCCGTCGCTCCATTGCCGCGCCAGAAACCCGCCCGATTTGCCGGAGGCGGCGCAGGCGATGCCGGTGCGTTCGACGACGGTCACCGCGACATCGCGCCGGCTCAGGTAATACGCTGTAGACGCCCCGATCGCCCCGCCGCCGCAAATCACCACGTGCATGGGTTCGCTCCCGTTGTTCCGGCGTATCCCGGCCCCGCGGCTTTGATATGGTTGCGCGTCGATTGATCCGCCGGGAAGACCGATGCCAGCAACCTCCTTCACCGTAAACGGCAACGCAGCCGATGTCGCCGCCGATCCAGATACGCCGCTTCTCGATGTGTTGCGCAATCACCTCGGGCTGGTCGGCAGCAAGTTTGGTTGCGGCCTCGAGCAGTGCGGTACCTGCATGGTGTTGATCGACGGGTTGCCGCGCAAATCCTGCGGGGTCCCCTTGTCAACCGTTGCCGGCAGATCGGTAATAACGATCGAAGGTCTGGGTACCCCGAAAAATCCGCATCCATTGCAGCAGGCGTTTCTCGACGAGCAGGCCGGGCAGTGTGGCTATTGCCTGTCGGGCATCCTGATTTCCGCGAAGGCATTGCTCGACCGCAACCCGGCGCCGACACGGCGCGAGATCGCCTTGGCGCTCGACGACAATATCTGTCGCTGCGGCAGCCATGTCCGCATCCTGCGCGCCGTCGAACGCGCCGCCGCGATGATGCGTGAAGGAGCCGAGGCATGAATGACACCGCGCCGATCACCCTGCCGCCGACCCTGGCGGACAATCCGCGCCTCGACCAGTGGGTGCATTTCCCCGAGCCAGGGCGGGTTGCGGTTGCCACGGGCAAGGTCGAGATCGGCCAGGGCATCCTGACCGCGATGCTGCAGATCGCGGCCGAGGAACTCGACGTGGCACCCGAGCGCATCCAGCTCGAATCCGGCGACACCGATCTGACCCCGAACGAGGGCTATACCTCGGGCAGCCAGTCGATCCAGCAGGGCGGCGTGGCGCTCCGGCTCGCCTGTGCCGAGGTGCGGCAGTTGTTTCTCGACCGTGCCGCGGCTGTGTTGGGTTACCCGGCGGCGGAACTGACGATCGAGGACGGCGTGGTTACCCGTGGCGGCAACCCGACCGGGCATGATTACTGGACCCTGGCACCGGGCATCGATCTGTCGAGCCGCGCGACTGGCGGGGCCCGCCCCAAACTCGCCCGACAGCACCGCGTCATCGGCCAGAACGCGGCGCGCGTCGATCTCGCCGGCAAGGTGTTCGGCGCGCCTTCCTTTGTGCACGACATGCAGATGGAGGGCATATTGCACGCCCGCGTTGTGCGCCAGCCGCGCCGCGACGCTACAATCGCCACGATCGATGAGGCGGCGATTCGGCGCGCCGGGAAGGGCGAGATCGGCCTCATGCGCGACGGCAATTTCCTCGCGATCATCGGCGATGACGAGACCATCGTCGAGGCGGCCGCCACCGTGGCGCCCGGCCACGTGACCTGGGACGGGGTCGAGCCGATCAACCCGTATCAGGAGGAGGCGCGCTCGCTATTGCAGCGGCCGTCGATCGACCGGGTGCTGGGCGCGCCGCTCGATCAGGCACCGCGCGGCGGGCGGCGCGAGGCGACCTTCTCGCGGATGAACATCGCGCACGCCTCGATTGCCCCGTCGGCGGCGATGGCCCTGTACCAGGACGGGCGGCTCCAGATCTGGACGCATTCGCAGGGCGTTTACCCGCTCCGCGAGGCGGTGGCGCGCACCTTGAAGCTCGATCCCGCCGCCGTATCGGTCCGGCATGTGCAGGGGCCCGGCTGTTATGGCCATAATGGTGCCGATGACGCGGCGGCCGATGCGGCTGTGATCGCCTTTCACAATCCGGGGCGGCCGGTGCGGGTGCGCTGGCGGCGCGAGGAGGAATTCGGCTACGAGCCGGTCAGCACCGCGATGATGGTGACCGTCAGCGCCGCGCTCGACGCCGACGGCAAGCCGGTGGATTGGACCACCGAAATCTGGAGCGGCAAGCATGTCGGCCGCCCCGGGCGCGGCAATTCGGTGCTCGCCGAGGAAGCCCTCCCCAACCCGCCGCCGCCGATCCCGCCGGCGGACCCACCCGAGGCGGGCGGTGGCGGCGGCACGCGCAACGGCGAGCCGCTCTACGCCTTCCCGGCAAAGCGCATGGTGCACCATCTGGTGGCCGAGACGCCGGTGCGGGTGTCGTCGTTACGCGGCCTCGGCGCGACGACCAACGTGTTTGCAATCGAAGGCTTCATGGATGAGCTGGCCGATGCGGCCGGCGTTGACCCGGTTGCCTATCGCCTGTCGGTACTCGCCGACGCGCGCGCCCGCGCTGTGATCGAGCATGTCGCCCAGATGAGCGGGTGGGCGCCGGGCGCGCGGTTCGACAATGGGAAGGGCCGGGGTATCGCCTTCGCGCAATACAAGAACCGCGCCGCTTATTGCGCCGTGGTCGTCGATGTCGAAGTTGACGAGACCGTACGGGTCGAGCGCGTGTGGTGCGCCGCCGATGCCGGGCTGGTCATCAACCCCGATGGCGCGCTCAACCAGCTCGAAGGTGGCGTCGTGCAGGCGATCAGCTGGGCGTTGAAGGAGGGCGTGCGGCTCGACCAGGCCGGCATCAGCTCGCTCGATTGGGAGAGCTACCCGGTGATCCGCTTCAGCGAAATCCCGGAGATCACCGCCGAACTGGTCGGTGCCGCCGAGGACAACCCGCCGCTCGGGATCGGCGAGGCCGCCGGCGGCCCGACGGCCGCCGCGATCGGCAACGCCGTCGCCCGCGCCCTCGGCACCCGCATCCGCGACATGCCGATGACCCGCGACCGCATCATGTCTGCGCTGCTGCAGATCTAGAGGCACGCTGGACAGAGGCGGGCGGTGCTCGCCAAACTTACGAGATAGAAGAGAGGAGCGCCTTAAATGCCGATCATCGATTCACAGGTTCACGTCTACGAGGCCAATACGCCGCATCGGCCTTGGCATAGCGTGCCGAACTGGCCGCCGCATGTTAATGGCGACGAGATGGTGGCGGCGATGGACAAGGTCGGCGTCGACGGCGCGATCTTCATCTCCGCCTTCTCGATGTACCAGTATGACGCCAGCTATGCGATCGAGGTGCAGCAGGCGCATCCCGGCCGCTTCGGCATCGTCAAGCCGGTCAACCCGGATGATCCGGCGGTGGGCGATGTGATCGCCGAGTGGAAGAAAACTCCTGGCACGGTCGGCATCCGCATCATGATGACGCCGGAAGCCGGCCGCGACCCGGCCGACCCGGGCATCGGCCGCATCTGCCGCGCCGCGGTGCAGAACGATTTACCGGTCAATGTGCTATTCTGGGGCAATGTCGATAACGGGACGGCACTGATCGACCGCTATCCGGAAACGCGGTTTATCGTCGATCATCTGGCGTTATTACAGCCTCGCGTTCCACCGGCGCCGCCCGAGCCGTGGGCGGATTTGCCGAAAGTGGTGGAACTCGCCAAACGGCAGAACGCGGTGATCAAGGTCAGCGGCGCCTGCACGCTGTCGAAGGAGCCGTATCCGTTCAACGACATCTGGGACCCGCTGGCCCGGATTTTTGAAGCCTGGGGTTTCGACCGCTGCTTGTGGGGCACCGATTGGACGCGCGCCTTTGCCGTCGTCAATTACGAGCAGGCCGTCGAGCCGTTCCGCCTGACCGACCGCCTCAGCGACAGCGAACGAGCCATGCTGATGGGCGGCGCCTGCGCCAAGGCCTACCGCTGGTCTCCGGCAAGCGGGCTGGAAGAAGGCGCCCTCGAGCGCGACCGCTGGACAGGAGGCTCCCGAGGATAGCGGCGCAGATCAGTCCGCTCTAAGCCACCGGCCAGTTTTCGCGAATCGGGTCGCGGCCGTCCCAGTCGGCCGCGGCCTCGCGCACCTGGTCGAAGATGCGCATGCGGGTCTGGGTGGCTTCGGCCATTTCGATAATGGTGCCGGGATGGCCTTCATTGAGGAAATAGATGAAGGGTCCGCGCGGGCTGTCGCCCTCCTGGCCGGATTGCCAGCCGCTCGCCAGCGCGCGCTCACGGATCTCGTGGAAGTTCACCGGCCAGCTCGACCAGTGCTGCATCCCTTCGTGCCCAGCGCCGAGGAAATCATGATAGAGGCTCGGCGTCGTGCAGCGCTGCTGGATCAGCTCGAGCTGCACGTCACCGGAATTTGCCAGCGCGATCGACAGGTGCGGGGTGTCGTAGGGGCGGCCGCGATAGCGATAATTCATCATCGCCAGGCGCTCGGCATAGAACCAGGGGCCGACGCCGCACACCTCTACCCAATGTCGCATTGCCTTTTCGATATCGCGCACCACGATACCGACTTGTCGCATCGGGCCGAATAAACGGCTCATCGTTTCCTCCGTAATTGCGGGATAATCAACGCATATCGTGACGTAGAACCTTGTGAGGCAATCATCATGACAGGCCGCTGCCAGGAATGAAAACTCGGGTTCAGGTCAGGAGCCGCCGCCGTATCCTCTGCGTCTCGCCACGCTATGCGCCGTCATTCGGCACCTTCCAGTACGCCTATGAGCTGACGGACGGGGTGCGCGCCTTCATGCCGCCGCAGGGTATCCTGCTGATTGCCGCCTATCTGCCGGCGATGTGGGAGGTGCGGGTGGTCGATGAGAATATCGCCGCCGCCACTGACGCTGATTTCGCCTGGGCCGACGCTGTCTTTGTCAGCGGCATGCATGTCCAGAAAGCCGAGATTGCCGGCGTCGCGCTCCGCGCACGGCAGGCCGGCAAGGCCAGCGTACTTGGCGGGCCCTCTGTCTCGGCCTGCCCCGAGGACTACCCGCAATTCGACTATCTCCATCTCGGCGAACTCGGCGACGCGACCGACACGCTGATCGAAATCCTCGACGATGATCCCAGCCCGTTGCCGGCGCAGCGCCGCTTGCAGACGAACGAGCGCCTGCCGCTGCGCGACTTCCCGATCCCGGCCTATGAGCGGATGCAGGGGCGCCGCTATTTCCTGGGGAACATTCAGTTTTCGAGTGGCTGCCCGTATCAGTGCGAGTTCTGCGACATCCCCGGGTTGTATGGGCGGCAGCCGCGACTGAAGGATCCCGTGCAGATCACCGCCGAACTCGACGCCATGCTGGCGGCCGGGATCAGTGGGGCGGTGTATTTCGTCGACGATAATTTCATCGGCAACAAAAAGGCCGCGCGCCAATTGCTGCCGCATCTGATCGCGTGGCAGAAACTGCGTGCCTATCCGCTGCAATTCTCCTGCGAAGCAACGCTCAACATCGCCACCTGTCCCGACATCCTGGCAATGATGCGCGAAGCCTGCTTTTACGCGGTGTTTTGCGGTATCGAGACGCCGGAACTGGGCGCGCTCGATGCGATGCGCAAATCGCACAACCGCGTCATGCCGCTGCTCGACGCCGTCAACACCATCAACAGCTTCGGTATCGAGGTCGTTTCAGGGATCATCCTTGGCCTCGACACCGATACGGCAGCGACCGCCGCCAACCTGATCGATTTCATCGACCGTTCGCGCATCCCGCTGCTGACCATCAACCTGTTGCAGGCACTGCCGAAGACGCCGCTATGGGACCGTCTGGCCGCCGCCGGCCGGCTCAACCATGATCCCGAGCGTGAGTCGAATGTCGTATTTCTGCGATCCTATCGCGATGTGCTCGATAGCTGGCAGGAGGCGATAGGCCATGCTTATACACCGGAGGCGATCTTTGAGCGGTTGCACTGGAATTTGCGACATACCTATGTGCACCGCTTCGATCCACCGGTGACGCGAGCTCGGCTCAACGCCGCAAACCTGCGCCGTGCCGCGGTGATCCTGGGGAAGCTGTTTGTAAAGGTCGGATTATTCTCCGGCTACCGCCGTCAGTTCTGGCGGTTTGCCGCGGAGTCGCTGCGCGCGGGGCGGGTGGGAGATTTCATCGCCGTCTGCCTGGTGGCGCACCATCTGATCCGCTTTGCACGCGACTGCACCGAAGGGCGCCAGAATGCGTCGTTTTATGCGGATCGCGCCAAACTGCCGGCCGCGCGGGAGGTCGCCGCCTAACCGCGCGGCCGGTCAGAAGAGAGGGCACGCCGTACGCAAACGGCGCGCCCTCGTGGACATCAATGTTCGGTCGTCTGACGTGTCACGGTAGTGGTCGAGGCGCCGTTGGCAGGATCGGTCATGGTGCGGCGGGTGGTGACGGTGCTGCCGCCCGAGCCTTCGGTCTCGGTGCGCTTCTTGGTCACCACGTCGCCTTCGCCGTTAACGTGACGATGAATAACCGTGCTGCTGCTCGCGCCGTCCGGGGCGGTGCGGGTAATTCTTGTCGTCGAACTCGCATCGGATTGCGCAAACGCGGCGGTGGAAATGATCGCCAAAGCGCCGGCGGCAACGACCATAGACTTGAACATTTCTGCCTCACTGATAGGTATCCTCGGTTGTTTAACCTATGTGGCTTTGTCCAAGTTCCGTCAGACGTCGATTTCGTGGCCTCGCTTGGGCACCAGCACTGTACGCTGGTAAGTCATGAAAATTGTGCCGTCGGCCTTTTTGCCGGTGGTGCGCACGGTAACGATGCCCTGCGTCGGGCGAGAGGCGGACTCGCGTTTGCTCAACACCTCGCTTTCGGCATAAATCGTGTCGCCGATAAAGACTGGAGCGGGCAATCTGATGTCTGTCCAACCCAGATTGGCGATCGCCTTCTGGCTCACATCGGCAACGCTCATGCCGGCGACGATGGATAATGTCAGACAGCTGTTGACGAGGGGTCGGCCGAATTCGGAGTGGGCCGCGTAGGCGGCGTCGAAATGCACCGGATGCTGGTTCATCGTCAGCAGGGTGAACCAGGTGTTGTCGGCCTCGCTGATCGTGCGGCCCGGACGGTGCTCGTAGACATCGCCTAACGCAAAATCCTCAAAGCAGCGGCCGGCTCCCGCGCGCCACCGTCCCGGGGCGACTTCCTTCGCAATCGCGACCATAAATCCTCCTTCGACAAGGTTCAGCGAACTTACGGCGCGTTTCGATGACCGCGGAACTCCCAAATGCGGGTTCCGTTACCGAGAAATCCGCGAAGGGAGGTGCCGATGTACCATTCGATGGCCCGCATAGACCGGTTGGAACACTGGGCGAGCTTGCTGGAACGCAGCGATGTGACCAGGGTGACCCCGTTCCGCGACGTCGAGCTATTGCCGCCGGCAACGCGTGAGGCCCTGCGCACCAGCAACTCGCCTCTCGATATCGCCTACCGCGATCCGGTTCTACGGCGGGCTGGGCTGTCGAGCGATCGCTATGGCGACGGTGCATCGTTTTTCGAGCTGTCGTCGCGCCAGGCACACCGGGTGTTATGCAGCTGCGGCTATTTCGGGCCGGTACGCGGTACCGAGGTGGCCCGCCGCGTCCGCGCCATTGCGGCCCGCGCCAGGCTGCGGCAGTGGGCTGGCGAGGCCGTACCCTCGTTTGCGCGCTGGCTCATTCCGGCGGGTACGCCGCTGGCCGGGCATAGCGGCTGATCGGGTGGGCGCGGTCGCTGAGTTGACCTAAAGTGGCGCCCGAAAGGGAGCCACTCAGCGATGACCACCACCACCGCCGATCCGTCCGAAGAGGACCGGCTGATCCTCGGCAGTATCGGCCGGTTTCTCGAGCGTGAGGTCAAACCGCACGTCCACGCGCTCGAACATGACGACATTTATCCCGAAGACATTGTCGAGGGCATGAAGTCGCTCGGCCTGTTCGGCGCGACGATCGGCACCGAATATGGCGGGCTCGGACTTTCCGCGACGACCTATGCCCGCATCGTCGAGCTGGTCTCGACGGTGTGGATGTCGCTGTCCGGCATCTTCAACTCGCATCTGATCATGGCTGCGGCCGTCGAGCGCTTCGGCACCGTGACGCAGAAGCAGGATTTTCTGCCGCGCTTCGCGACGGGGGCACTGCGCGGTGGTCTCGCGCTGACAGAGCCCGATTGCGGCACCGATCTGCAGGCCATCCGCACCGTGGCTCGCCGCGACGGCAACAACGCCTACCGGATCAACGGCACCAAGACGTGGATCTCGAACGGTATCCACGGCCAAATCTTTGCTCTCCTGGTCAAGACCGACCCGGGTGCCGAGCCGCGGCATCGCGGCATGAGCATGTTCCTCGCCGAGAAAGGGCTGGGCTTCACCGTCAGCCGCAAGCTCGAAAAGCTCGGCTACAAGGGCATCGATTCCGCCGAGCTGGTCTTCGACGATTTTGCTATTTCCGCCGACCGGCTGATCGGCGGCGTGGAGGGCAAGGGGCTGCAACACGCTCTCGGCGGCCTCGAACTGGGCCGCATCAATGTCGCGGCGCGCGGTGTCGGGGTGGCGCAGGCGGCCCTATCGGAAGCGATCAGCTATAGCCAGCTTCGCAAGGCCTTCGGCAAGCCGATCTGCGAACATCAGGCCATCCAGCTCAAACTGGCTGATATGGCGACCCAGGTCGAGGCCTCGCGTCTCCTGGTTGAGCGCGCCGCTCAGGCCTATGACCGCGGCGAACGCTGCGACATGGAGGCGGGAATGGCCAAGCTGTTTGCCTCGGAAGCCGCGGTCAATGTCAGCCTCGAGGCGATGCGCATCCACGGCGGCTATGGCTATTCCAAGGAATTCAATGTCGAACGACTGTACCGCGACGCGCCGCTGCTGGTCATCGGCGAGGGCACCAATGAGCTGCAGCGCATCATCATCGCGCGCCAGCTGATCGCCCGCAACAAGGTCTAGCCATTCCCCGCCATAGGTTTAATCCCGCGAGAAAATATCGAAATCGGCGGCCTGCGCCCGCGGACTCTCGAACCGCACATCGCTTCCATCAAGCGAATAAGGGAAAAGCACGGTCGCGGCGTAGCCATCCCGGTGATGCACGGAGATGATCACTGCGTCCTTCGGTTCGGCGGCGTCGGGGAGGGTGATCCTCGCTTCGTAGAAAAGCGCGGTCGTCATGTATTCCTGACGCCGCGCCCCCGCGATAAAGGCATTGCGCAACGAATGCATCAACTCGGTCTGAGAGGTGCTTACCGGCTGGTAGTGGCGGCTATCGACGGCACCAAGGCACACGATCTCGCTGTTTGGCCGCATAGCGATGCCGAACGGGAGGAACTCGCCGTGATGCAGCAGCAGCTGCTCCGCAAGTGGCAAGCCATAGTTCATCACCCGCTCGCAGTCTTCCTTGGGCTCAGGCATTCCGCTCCGCCCGCTCCTTTACGCGACAGCAGCACAAGTCGGCTGCGCCGTTTATAGAGAGCTGGGGCAACGGTTTCGAGGTCATCATGCTACCGGTTCTCTCAGGATTGCGGGTCATCGCGGTTGAGCAATATGGCGCTGGGCCGTACGGCTCAATGCAGCTCGCCGATCTTGGCGCTGAAATTATCAAGATTGAGAACCCGGCGGATGGCGGCGATATGGCGCGCCGTGTCGGGCCGCATTTCGTCGCCCCCGAGGACAGCCAGTTCTTCCACAGCTTCAACCGCAACAAGAAGAGCGTCACGCTCAACCTGAAAAAACCCGCCGCCCGCGGCGTATTGCACCGGCTGGTGTCGCAGGCCGACGCGCTGTACGACAATCTGCGCGGCGACCTGCCAGCCAGGCTCGGATTGACCTATGCCGATCTCGCGCCGGCCAATCCCAGGCTGGTCTGCGCCCATCTCAGCGCCTATGGCCGCGATGGCTCGCGGTCGCACTGGCCGGGCTACGATTACCTGATGCAGGCCGAGGCGGGTTATCTGTCGCTGACCGGTGAGCCGGACGGTCCACCGACCCGCATGGGGCTGTCGCTGGTCGATCTGATGACCGGGCTGTTCGCCGCCTTCGCGCTGGTCTCCGGTGTGCTGGCGGCGCGTCAGAGCGGGCAGGGGCGCGACCTCGATGTCAGCCTGTTCGACACGGCAACGCAGAACCTGGCGTATCTCGCGACCTGGTACCTCAACGCCGGTCACGCGCAGGGGCGCGAGCCGCGCTCCGGGCATCCGTCGCTGGTGCCCAGCCAGCTCTATCGCACGCGCGACGGGTTCATTTTCCTGATGTGCAACAAGGAAAAATTCTGGCCCATCCTGTGCGAGCGGATCGGCCATCCGGAATGGGCCGAGGACGCACGCTTCCGCCATTTCAGGGACCGCCATGCCAATCGCGAGCTGGTGAACCGCCTGCTCGACGAAGCGCTATCGGCGCGCACCACGACGGAGTGGCTGACCCATTTTGCCGGGCAGGTACCCGCCGCGCCGGTCAATGACGTGAAACAGGCGCTCGACAGCGCGTTTGTCGCCGAGCGTAGCCTTTTGGTCGATTATGGCCCGGTGAAGATGGTGCGGGGCCCCATTCGCGACAACGCTGACGTGCCGCTGGCCACCGCCCCTGCGCTTGGAGCCGACACGGATGAGGTATTGCGTCAGTGCGGCTTTTCAGACGGTGAGATCGCGGGACTGCGTGCCGATCACGTGATCTGACGTATCGAGCCGGTCGCGGCGTTAAATTTCGATCTGGCCGCCGAGTTCGACGACGCGGTTGGGCGGGATGCGGAAGAATTCGGTCGCATCAAGCGCCAATTTGTTCAGCAGGATGAACAGGCGATCGCGCCAGCGCAGAAAACCGCGCCGGCTGGTCTGAATGCGCAGCTTTTCGCGCCCGATGAAGAACGACGTCTCCATCAGATTGATGCGGAAATGCTGGACCCGGCATTGTGCGAGCGCCCGCATGACGTTGGGTTCGTCAAGAAAGCCATAGCGCACGCACATCGTGAAAAAGCCCTTGCCCGCCTCGCGGATATCGAGCCGCTTGTCGTCGGGCACGTGCGGAACGTCTTCAGTGTCGACCTGCATGATCACGACCCGCTGGTGCAGCGCCTTGTAGTGCTTCAGCGCATGCAGGAGCGCGGCGGGTACCTGTGCGAGATCGCGGCTGAGAAAGATTGCCGTACCGGGAACCCGTGCGATCCGGTCCGTATTGAGGCTGGTGACGAAATCGTCGAGCGACAGCAGGTCGCGGGAGCGTTGCTCCGCGAGCAGGCGCCTGCCGCGCCACCATGTTCCCATGACGCTGAGGATGAGGATCGCGACCAGCACCGGGAACCACCCGCCCTCGGCGATCTTTAGCAGGTTGGCGCAGAGGAAGGTGGCATCGATCACCGCAAAGCCGGCGAAGACCGGAAGGGCGATAGCGAGGCTCCAGCCATGGTGCCGCATGTAGATGAATGCCAGACCGGTGGTTATCGCCATCATGCCGCTGACCGCGATGCCGTACGCGGCACCGAGATTATCGGAGGTCTGGAACCACAGGATCAGTACGATAATCGCGAGCAGCAATCCCCAATTCACTCGCGGCACATAGACTTGGCCGATCTCCGTTTCCGAGGTGTGCCGCACCTCCAGACGTGGCAGGTAACCGAGTTGGATGGCCTGTCGGGTGATTGAGTAGGCTCCCGAGATGACTGCCTGTGATGCGATAATCGTCGCGATCGCCGAGAGACCGACCAGCGGGTAAAGCGCCCATCCCGGAGCGGTGCGGAAGAACGGACTGTCCAAAACCGCCGGGTTGCCCAGCAAGGCGCCGCCCTGGCCAAAATAATTGAGGATCAGGGCTGGGAAGACCAATCCCAGCCAAGCTCGGCGAAGGGCCGGGCGCCCGAAATGGCCCATATCGGCATAGAACGCCTCGGCCCCGGTCACCGCCAGAAACACGGCGCCGAGCATCAGGAAACCGCGCCAGGGCACATGGATGACGAGCGAGATCGCGTAAAACGGATTGAGCGCCAGCAGGACACGCGGGTGCAGGATGATGCCGCGCAGGCCGACGATCGCGATGACCAGAAACCACAGGCACATGACCGGGCCGAACAGGCGCCCAACGACCGCCGTGCCGTGCGACTGCACCAGAAACAGCCCGACCAGAAGGACCAGCGCGATCGGGATAATGTAGGGCTGAAAGAACGGTGTCGCGACGTTCAGCCCTTCGACCGCGCTCAAGACTGATATGGCCGGGGTGATGATGCCGTCGCCATAGAACAGCGCGGCGCCAATCAGCCCGGCTACCATGATCCACATATAGCGACGCTGACCGCGGTTCGATGTCCGCAGTACAAGGGCCGTCAGCGCGAGGAGGCCGCCCTCGCCGCGATTGTCGGCGCGCATGATAACGAAGACGTATTTCAATGTGACGACCAGCCCGAGTGTCCAGATGATCGCCGACAAGGCGCCCAGGATGGCATGTTCGCTGACGTCGCCGAAGTCCACCAGCGACTGCCGCATCGCATAGAGCGGCGATGTCCCGATGTCGCCAAATACGACACCGAGCGCAGCCACGGTGAGGCTTTGCGAGACCTTGGTAGCCCGCAAAGAAGTCATGCCGTCTTGAACAAGTGCGTGGGGCATCGCCGATCCGATCTCTCGGTTAACACCCCACCAGTCCACGTGGTGCCATAGCGCCAAGCCGAGTTCCTGCGTTCACGGCACTGTGCATCACACTCCTCGAAGTGACATTGACCTAGATCGGCTTTTTCAAAGCGGCCGACCGGCCGACCTAAAATAGGAAGCCCCGCGAGATCAATAAGGGGCGTAGCGTCGCACTCCGAACGTCCGGAGATTGCAGCCAGCCCAGCCGCAGCGTCCACGTTAATCGTCGCGTCGCGCTAATACAGCGCTCCCCGGGCGGTGATCGGCCACAGCGCCTCGACCCGCTCGCCGCGAACGCCGACGTACCAGTCGTACAGATTGACCGTTGGGTCGCAGTGCCCTGGCACGAGGCGCACCTTGTCGCCCAGCTTCAGGCGATTGGTAGCGCCCGCGATCAGCAGGCGGCCATGCTCGTCGGAAGCGCGATCATAGGTGGCTGCCGGTTCCTCCCACACCGTCGGCGGTCCCGAGTCCATCGCCAGCGCCTTTAGCCCCGCATCGACGATCGCGCGCTCGTCGGTGGGCCGGCTCATGACCGTCGCCCACACGAACAGGCTGGGTTCGAAAGCACGCGTAACGCTCCCGCCGCGATCGAGATTGCGGCCGTAATCAGCGTCCATGAAGATGTACGAGCCGCATTGCAGCTCGGTGTAGACGCCGCTCGCCGTCTCGAATTCGAAAGTTCCGGTGCCGGCCCCGGTGACGATTGGGCACTCGATGCCGTTGCGCGCCAACAGGTCGCGGGTGCGCCCGGCCTTCTCGGCGGCCCCGGTGATCGCCTGGCGTCGCTCCTCCCACCCGCGCAGATGCTGCGCCGAGCCATGGTAGGCCTGCAACCCGCCAAAGGTCAGATGCGGCGCCTCGGCGATTTGCCGGGCAAGCGCGAGCCCCGGCTCGCCGGGCTCGACGCCGC
>JAFAYW010000308.1 GCA_019240125.1 Alphaproteobacteria bacterium | reverse complement strand
TAACAAGAAACCGCGGCTGGACGGCACCAACAGTCCGGCGGCACCGCGCCCGCGTTTCAACAGGAAAGCTTTGTGACAACAACTCTCTCCCGATGTGCGAGGCGCTTCGGCACCGACGACAGACCGGTGCAGTGGCAGTGCAATCAGCAGCGACAGGCGCCTGTACAGATCCGGCCCGGCCGGCGAACATCCAAGAGCAGATCGGCGCGATCACACATCAGGGTCAGCCTCACGGAGGAGACGTGGCCCACGGACATTTCCGTGGCGCGTTAACTTTGGTACCGTGGTGCAAACTGCCCTTCAAATTACCGCGGCGGCCTTGCTAGCCGTACATAAGATGTATATTCCAGTTCAAATATGTCAATAGAACCGTTTTACCATTTATACTCGATAAAGAGAGCAATTTTCTCGGTGAAATCAGGTATAGGTTGTCTGTCAACGGTCAGTTGCCTGTGCTGACTCTGACGGCGCCAGTGCGAGGCACTTGCCACGCGTCTGGCCGCGTCAGCGCCGCGATGTCGTCCAACCCGTTGCCTGCCGCATCCACCACCCATGCGGACCAGGATGCGGTAGCGGCGCTGTAATGACCGCTTCGCAATATCGAATGCCGAAACGCTAAGCCATGGATGAGGTCGACCGCAAGCTGCTGCAGATCCTGCAAGAGGACACGACATTGTCGATCGCCCAACTCGCGGAGCGTGTCGGCCTGTCGCAGACCCCATGCTGGAAGCGCATCCAGAAGCTTGAGGCGCAGCAGGTCATTACGCGTCGCGTTGCGTTAGTCGATGCGGAGCGGGTCGGGATCGGGCTGACGGTTTTTGTCGCACTCGAAGCGGGCGAGCACACACCGCAATGGCTGGAGCGCTTCAGCACGGTCATCACCACGATGCCGGAGGTGATGGAAGTATATCGCATGGCCGGCGACATCGACTATCTGCTGCGGGTGGCGGTGGCCGACATGGCAGAGTACGACAGCTTCTACAAACGGCTGATCGCGTCCGTGCCGATGAAGAACGTCACCTCCCGGTTCGGCATGGAGCGGCTGAAATACACTACCGCCTACCCGCTGCATTCGAAACTGTTCCGTGACCGTCGTGCCGCGGAAGAGGCAGCGCAGGAATAAGTCACTGCGGTCTTTCAACAACCGCGAACGATCTGCTCCTTCATCGCCAAACAAAGCAATTCGCTTCTATTTACAGGGAAGCTGTGCGACTGCACATTGGTGGCATGGTCTGGAACCATCCCGCTGCCCGCTGCGCGTCGACTGTCATCTCTGGTGGATGCCGGCATCGGGGCGAGTGCTGCTGTCGCTGATCCCGATCTGAACTAACGGCCGCGAGCGGCGGCGCTTCCTTTATTCATGTTACGGGCGACGGTGTCGCTGCCGATCGGGGCAGTGTCACTGGTCTCGAGCTTGCGGCCTGTCAACCTCTGTGGAACGTTGCGATGACCAAACCATCTGATGACACGACCATTCCCACTATGCCATCGCGGCGCCGCATGTTGGCACTGAGTGCCGCCGTGACGCTGACTTCATTTGAACTCGCCGGTCAGCGAGTCTGGGCCGGCGGGCGCTTCCCTAAACCCGCGAGCGCGCTTGCCGAGCCACCGATTTGCCACGCCACCGTCGATCATATCGCGCCGCAGGGTGCTCCGCGCGAACTCAAGCTGACATGGAACGCCAATGCGATATGCACGGTCGGCGTACCGGTCGCCGATCAGCGCGGCCTCTTCGCCAAGCATAATCTGAAGGTGGAGCTGATCAATTTTGGCGGCTCGACGGATCAGCTGCTGGAAGCAATCGCGAGCGGCAAGGCCGATGCCGGCATCGGCATGGCATTGCGCTGGCTGAAACCGCTGGAACAGGGGTTCGATGTGCGCATCACGACCGCCACGCATGGCGGCTGCATGCGGCTGCTGACCGATGCCTCATCGGATATCACCGGAATTACCGGCCTCAAGGGAAAGACGGTCGGCGTCACCGACCTTGCCGCGCCGGACAAAAACTTTTTTTCGATCATGGCCGCCAAGGCCGGTGTCGATCCGGTGCGTGAAATTGAATGGCGCGCCTTCCCGGCGGACCTGCTGCCGGTGGCGCTGCAGCGCGGCGACATCCACGCCTTTACACAAGGCGACCCGCTCGGCTGGATCGCGCGCGACCGGGACAATCTGCGGCAGATCGCGACCAATCTCGATGGCGAGTATGCGCATCGCGCCTGCTGTGTCCTCGGCATCCGCGGCAAGCTGATCCAGGAAGACCGCGTTACCGCCGCCGCGCTGACTCAGGCGCTGATCGAGGCGCAGGACTGGGTCATGGCCAACACCGACGAGGCGGCGGCGATCTTCGCGCCCTTCGCGCCAAAGGCAAAGCCCGAGCAGCTCGCGGCGATGCTGCGCAGCCATACGCACAATCATCACCCGGCCGGTGCCGAGCTGACCCGTGAAGTCGGTCTCTACATCCGCGACCTGAAAGATATATCGGTGATCAAACCGAGTACCGATCCCGACCGTTTTGCGGCACGGGTGACCGCCGATGTGCTCTCGGTCTGAGGGAACAATCGTGTCTTTCCCCGACATTGGCGGTCCGATCACCGCGCACCACCCGGAGGTGGCGGCGCAAGCCTATGCCCCATACGCGCCAAAAATTTCGACCGATGAGTTAGCGGCGCTGCTGGCGACGCATGCCGATCACATACATCCGATCGGCGACGATTACCGTCACCAGATCGCGCTCTACGCCGATGAGCTGAAAGCCGTCCATGTGCTGAAGCCCAGCACCGATCCGGTGAAATTTGCCAACAAGGTGTATGCTGATGTCATTGCTTGACCACACCACGGCGCGCGATGCGGAAGCGGCCGAAAACTGGGGCAATACCGCTGTACCGACAGATGTCGCAAAACCCGGGCCTGCGGTCGAGGATGTATCCTCTGCCCGGCAGCCGCTGTGGATTGTCGGCCTGGCGGCCGCGATCGTCTGGATCGTTGCCGCCATCTTCACCCAGCGCTGGCCCGATCTCGACGATTGGGAGCGTACTGATCTGCTCGCCGAGTTGATGGCGGCGGTTGGCGCGTTGGCGCTGGTCGCCGCCGGTGTCGAGCGGGTAATCGGCCGTCCGATACAACGATTGAGGCGGTTTGGCCCATGGTTGGTCGCAATCCCGCTGGGTCTCGCGTTGTGGGAGATCCTGACCGCGAAATTGGCAATCCTGCCGCGGCCCTTCTTCGCGCCGCCGCAAGGATTGCTCGAGGTCTTCACCGATGATCTGGGGCGGCTTGCGGACAGCGTATGGCACTCGCTGCGCTTGCTGGCCGGCGGCTATGCCATCGGCGCCAGCACCGGGTTTGTCGCCGGCGTAGCGATCGGCTGGTCGCGGCTGGTCGGCTACTGGGCACACCCGGTATTGCGGCTGCTCGGGCCACTGCCGGCGACGGCGTGGCTGCCGCTCGCGTTCTTCATGTTCCCGACAAGTTATAGCGCCAGCACCTTCCTGATCGCGTTGGCGACCTGGTTTCCGGTGACGGTGCTGACCTGGTCCGGCGTCGCGGGCGTCAACAAGGCCTATTACGACGTTGCCCGCACGCTCGGCGCCAATTCGCGTTTTCTAGTGCTGAAGGTGGCAGTGCCGGCGGCGCTGCCATCGGTGTTCATCGGGCTGTTCATGGGGCTGGGCGCGTCGTTCTCGGTGCTCGTCGTGGCCGAGATGATGGGCGTCAAGTCGGGGCTCGGCTGGTATCTGCAATGGGCCCAGGGCTGGGCCGCTTACGGCAACATGTACGCCGCCCTGCTGGTGATGGCTCTGATGTGCTCCGGCCTCATCACGGCCCTGTTCCGGGTGCGCGACCGCGTGCTTTCCTGGCAGAAGGGCATCGTCCAATGGTAGCCGAACTGCGTATCGATGCGGCGCCTGCCCAGGCGTTTGCCGCCGGAGCCGCGCTCGACCTGCGCATGATCAGCCACCACTTCGAGCTGAAGACCGAGACGCTGCCGGTGCTCGACCAGGTGTCGCTGCGCATTGAGCCCGGCGAGTTCGTCGCCCTTCTTGGTCCCAGTGGCTGCGGCAAGTCCACCCTGCTGCGGCTGGTCGCTGGACTGGAGCCGCCGGCAACCGGCGAAGTCCTGGTCGATGGCGAGCCGGTCACGGGTCCGCACCCCTCGCGGGTCGTCGTGTTCCAGGACCCAACTCTCTATCCCTGGCGCACCGTTCGGGCCAATGCCTCCCTGGGTCTGGAGGCGCGCGGTGTATTGCGGCGCGAGGCGCATCGCATCGACGAGGTGCTGCATCTCGTCGGACTTACCGGGTTCGCCGATGCCTATCCGCACCAGCTCTCGGGTGGCATGGCCCAGCGCGCGGCCCTGGCGCGAGCGCTGGTGAATGACCCGCGGCTGCTGATCCTCGACGAGCCGCTGGGCAAGCTCGACTCGCTGACCCGCATCGCGATGCAGGGGGAACTCGTGCGCCTGTGGCAGCGCCAGGGCTTTACGGTGCTGATGGTGACGCACGACATCGAGGAAGCCTTTCTGATGGCGCATCGCGTCGTCTTGTTCAGCGACCGCCCCGCGCGGGTGAAGTCGGTCCTGACAAATGACCGCCCGTATCCGCGGCATCGCGACGATCCACACCTGATCGAGCTGCGTCGCCGCGCGCTCGATCTGCTCGGTCTGGAGAGCGCGTGGTGATGCGGCCGACCGGGCAGTGCGAAGCTTTACGCGCCCAGGGCGCCAGCCCGGAAACGCGCGCTGCATCGATCGCTGGAAAGGCTCCGCCGAGCAGCTGAGGCCGCTGATTCTCGCGCTGCAGGAGGCGTGTTGGGCAAGCAGGGGGGCACGAAGGTCTCCTGCCATCCCCTCGACGGGGACGGCCTGGAGGGACCTGATCCCAACGAACGGCGGTCGATCGCACTCACAGGATTTTTTCGCCGAACCCGATATTAGTTTCGTGCGCTAAAGCACTTAAATCGGCCAATTAATAAAATTAAGATCGTGATCTTTTATAAACATGCCCGCGCTGAGACATCAGCATCGGGTATGCTTGGTTAGCAACCAGACCCAAACCTCTTCGGCAGCGAGTTTTCTTTAGACGCGCATCCAGTCGTTCGCGGTAGAATAATGCTGTAGTGCTGCTTTTGCCTCGACCGCCGCACTCGCCTCATCCCAGGCCGCACCCTGCCGATTATATCGGGCGCGATCCGTGGTAGGGAGAGCCTTAGCGAGCGCCGCTTCGAGCCGCTGGAATACCGCTCGCGGCGCACCCCATCGCGTCGCTGGCGGCATGACGGACCAGGCATAGCCCGCCAAGCGGGCCGCGCCAGCCACATCCCCGGCCTCGATACGCAACAGCGCCAGTGTCTCCATGCCGCGGGCAAGCGCGCTGTCGTATCCGATGCCGGGTGCCATCGTCACGACTTCGCCAATCGCGTCGCTTGCTTCTCCCGGCAGATCGGCCATCGCCAGATGGGCGGCCAGCGTGC
The DNA here is from genome assembly GCA_019240125.1 of Alphaproteobacteria bacterium. Lineage (GTDB taxonomy): Bacteria > Pseudomonadota > Alphaproteobacteria > ATCC43930 > CGMCC-115725 > DATARH01. The sequence goes on along the minus strand of JAFAYW010000308.1, from coordinate 3,671 downwards.
AGGTCAGCGGTGTACGCGGGCCCAGCGGCAATATCCGCCGTAAGTGGCGAAGTTGTAACAGCGCCTCCTCCGCGCGGCCGAGCTGAAACAGCAGGTCGGCCAGGTTCGCTCCGCCGTTGGTCAGGCCGTACCAGTAGCCGGTACGCCGGGCGAGTTGCATCGCCTCCTCGTAGGCGGCCAAGGCAGCAGCGTTCTCGCCGGCCCGCATATGCAGGTCCCCCTGGCGGATCAGCACCAGTGCCAGCCACTTGCCGGGCATCACCTGGCGCAGCACCGCTTCCGCTTCGTTCAGCCAATCCACCGCGACGGCCGGCGTTTCCGGGCGCATGGCCGCGCTGGCGGCCCGCCATAACGCCGCGCCCAGGCCTACGCGGTCCGATGTCTGCCGAAGCAAGGCAACAGCGCGCTCGGCGGAAGGCAGGTTCTCCCGATCGGACTGCCGCATCTCACGCCAGGCGTGGCCAAACCATACGCGGCCGGCGACTTCCGGAGATGTCTCCGGACCGATCCGCTGCACGGCCCGATCAAACCACGAGCGATATTCGCGTAAGGGCAGGTTTGGCAATTCCCACCAGAGTGGCGTGCTCGCGCCAATGAGGCGCAGCCCCACATCCGCGTCTCCTTCAGGACCGAAGCACCAGTGCAGCGCCGAGCGCAGCTCCGCCGCGGCGGCCACCAGAGGCGGCAGCCATTCCGCGGTCGGCATCGTCGGCCATGCCTCCGCCGCGGCGTCGAACACAAGTGCGTAATGCAGGGCAAGACGGCGTTGAAGTCCGGTATCGCCGCTCTCGGCAAGGCGCTCCCGCGCATAGTGTCGAATAGTCTGAAGAAAGCCGTAGCGCGCAACCCCGGCGCTGGTGTCAGCGACAACCAGTGATTTATCGACCAGCCCCGTCAGCAGCTCAAGAATCTCCATCCCGGGCTCGGACGCAACGGCCTGCACCGCCGCGAGATCGACGGGACCGGAGAACACCGCCAGGCGGCGAAACAGCACCCGCTCGTCCTCGGACAGGAGCTCATGGCTCCACTCCATCGTGGCATGCAGGCTGCGGTGTCGCGGGGGCACCGTTCGGTTTCCGGTCGCCAAAAGGCGCGGGCCTTCATGCAGCCGCGCCGCAAGCTGTGCCGGGGTGAGCACACGCAACCGCGGAACCGCCATTTCGATCGCCAGCGCGATCCCATCCAGCCGATTGCAAATCTCGATAACGGCTGGAGCGAGCGCGTCGTCGAACGCAAAGCCCGGCACGCTGACACAGGCGCGCTCGACAAACAATCGGATCGCATCGAAGTGCAGTGCGTCGACCGCCCTCATCGCCATGCTCTTATCCGGCACCGGGTGGGGCGAGAGGTGAAACAGCCGCTCTCCGGCGACACCCAGCGGCTCGCGACTGGTGGCAAGGATGGTAATCCCGGGACAGCGGTCCAGGATGGACCCGGTCAGTGACGCAGCCGGCTCCAGCACGTGTTCGCAATTGTCGAGCACCAGCAGCAGGCGCCTTCCGTGCAGAAACTGCGTCAGCTGCTGCACGATAGGCTGTTCCGCGCCGCCGATCGGAAACAGCGACGCTATGTGATCGACGGCTTGCGCCGGATCTTCAACGCTGGCGAGGTCGGCGACAACGACACCGTCAGGGAACGATGCCGCCGCATCCTGTGCCACCTGCAGAGCGAGCCGCGTTTTCCCAATTCCGCCGGCCGCGGTGATGTTAACGAGCGCGTGCCGCGCGAGCAGCACCGTCACCGCCACCCGCTCCTCGACGCGGCCAATGAAGGTGCTCGCCGATCGCACCGGGATGGCGGCATACGCGGGCCGGACAGTTTCGTCAAACCGCGCGGTCGGACTGGGCTGTGCCGCCGTGCTGCCGTCTTCCCCCGCGACGATCAGCATGTAGCCCCTGCGGGGGATGGTCTGGATCATCGATCGGCCGTCGCCCGTTGTGCCCAGCACACGCCGAAGCGCTGAGATGTGGACGGCCAGGTTGTTTTCTTCGACCAGTCGCCCTTGCCAGACGGCGTCGATCAGGTGCTTCTTATCCACGACCGAGCCGCCGCGCGCGGCAAGCTGTATGAGAATATCGAGCGGGCGCCCCTCCAACTTTACCGGAGCGCCGTCCCGCCTTAGGGAACGCCGGTCGGCATCGAGTCGAAATAGGCCAAAGCTGACGACGGTCACGAGGACTGATTTGCCGGCGCTGATAACAAGGGGATGTCCACTCCAAATCGTCCAACGCCAAACGGCGTTCTCTTGACGCGCTGCGGAATCGGCGCCCAAGACAACTTCCTGGTTTGGATGATGAACACTTCGAGGGCCAGAACGATGCGTCGTATGGCTCCTAAAGTGAGGATGGCGGCAGATCATGCGCCGCAACGTCAAGAGCAGGACCTGCATTGGCGCTGCCCGCATTGGCGGGCACGCGCCTGGAGCTGTGGCGTCCTATTGACGCCATCGCGCACCCCCGGCAGGCTGCGGCAAAAGCGACAACACCGTACCGGGAGGATGCCGTGAAGCTGATGTGGTTTCACCTGATGCCGTACACCGAGCTTCCTGACGATTTTCGCGACAAGCATCCCTCGGTCTGGGTCGATATCCACTCGACATTGTTCGACCCGCGGCGCGCGCATCACATGTACAACGACTTCATGGACGAGCTCGAATATGCCGCCGAGTGCGGGTTCGATGCTGTCTGCGTCAACGAGCATCACTCAAACGGTTATGGGCTGATGCCATCGCCCAACCTGATCGCCTCGTCCCTGGCACGCCGCACGCGCGACACCGCGCTCTGCGTCATGGGCAACAGCCTCGCGCTGTATAATCCACCTACCCGTGTCGCCGAAGAATTCGCCATGATCGACGTGATCTCGGGCGGGCGGCTGATCGCCGGTTTTCCGGTCGGCACGCCGATGGATACGTGCTTTGCCTATGGCCAGAACCCGTCGATGCTGCGCGAGCGATATCTCGAGGCGCATGATCTGGTGATGCGCGCCTGGCAGGAGCAGGACACCTTTGCCTTTAACGGCCGCTACAACCAGCAGCGCTACGTCAATATCTGGCCGCGCCCGATCCAGCGGCCGCACCCGCCGGTGTGGATCCCCGGCGGCGGCTCAGTCGAGACGTGGCAGTGGTGCGCCCAGATGGATTACGTTTACGCCTACCTGTCCTATTTCGGGTTCAAGGAGGGGCAGGCGACGATGTCAGGGTTCTGGAACGAGATGGCGCGTCTCGGCAAGGACCGGAACCCGTATCGCGCCGGCTTTCTGCAATTCGTCGGTGTCGCCGAGAGCCGCCAGCAGGCCTTCGACCTCTATGCCGAGCCGGCCGAGTACTTCTATGGAAGATGCCTGCGGGTCGATCCGAAATGGGCGATGCCGCCGGGCTACATCACCGAGGCGACGCAGCGCGCCGGCATCCAGGGCCAGATCGGCCGCGCCGCCAGCCTCGACGCGCGTCAGAAGGCGCGCGCGACAACCGAGATGAAGGACATCGTCGATCGCGGCTATGTCATCATCGGCTCGCCCGACGAGGTGGTCGAGCAGCTGACCGAGGTCGCCACCGCGCTCAATGTCGGGCATCTGATGCTGCTGTTGCAGTTCGGCAGCATGGGTAAGGACTTGGCCAAGTACAATACGAAGCTCTTTGCCGATAAGGTGTTGCCGCGATTGCAGCCGCTCTT